>NZ_VCDP01000041.1:0-4055 GCF_033949345.1 Xenorhabdus littoralis | reverse complement strand
CATCACGGAAGTGATTGTCAAACCGTTTATAATCAAAGACAAAGAGTTTACACCGCCAAATGGCACCGTCATTGCTGATGATAAAACACCCTATATCTTTACCCCGGTTATTACGTTCGATACGGCCAACAATAAACCGTTACCACCGGATGTCGCGATTGACAATGTTCAATGGACAACCGAGCCACCCATTGGTGAAGAATCCGGTCTGGCGTGGGGTAAACCTGCTCCAACAACGACAACCAATGATAAAGGACAATTAGAGGCCGCATTAGTGAGCAGTAAACCCGTCAAGGAGGCGAAAGTCTTCCTGCAAATGGATGGCATGGAAAAAACACAGGTTGGCAGCGTGAGTTTTGAGGAGAACCCTGCGCTTTTCCAGGTGGACACAATTAACATTTCACCGCCGCCCGACACGCCACTCGTGGCCGATGGCAAACAGACCTACACCTATACAGCGACAGTTTTGGATGGCAATAAGCAGCCGATAAATAAGAAAGTCACTATCTCTCATGTCAATTGGGGCATCGGTAAGGATAGCAATAACAAAAACCTGATTTGGAAGCCCAGCAATGGCGATGTGGCAACAAATGAGAAGGGTGAGTTAACCGCTACGTTAGCCAGTCACGAGAAAATAGAGAATGTCACGGTTTCACTGAGCATTGAAGAAAAACCATCTGTTGAAGCCAAGGCGGTTTCCTTCATTCGGGATACTTCAGGTGACCGGGTTAGCAGCAAAATACAGCTTACCCCTCAAAGCCCTATATTCATTAATGCCAAGATCCCTTATACCTTTACAGCGCAATACCATGATGGAGAAGGAAATTCATTACCAAACACGAAAATTCCTGGCCTGACCTGGAATATTACGCAGGATGGAAATCCACTAGATTCAGACATACTAAATAAGCTCACTTTTACTAACAGTGGAGATACCACAGATAATAATGGGAACATAACGGCAACCTTAAACAGCAGTATTGTTATAGACCGTCTTATGGTTACTCTTAGTACATCTAAAGGACCGTCTGTTGACGCGCCGAATGACGTTGCTTTTATCGATAACCCCAAAAATTTTCAAATCCAAAATAATCGTATCGAGGTTGAATCCACGCCTCCCGGTAAGAAAGTCCTCACCTCTGATGGTACGCAAAAATTCACCTACACGGCGGTTATAGTGGGTAGCGATGGTACGACGCCTGTAGAAGAAGGGACTGAAATTGAGAATGTGCAATGGGGCACAGATCCACAAGGACTCAATTTAGTGGCTGAAAAGGGAACAGTACAAGCAGGTAAAGATGGGAAATTAACCGCAACATTAACCAGTACCAGTGACACAGAAATAGATGGAATTAAGGTTTCACTGGCTATTGAAAATCATGCAGCAGTTTGGGTCGCGGATACAGACAAAGTCGCTTTCAAACCAGAGACGATGAAAATAATACCTGATAATCCTGGCCCGAAATTGGTGAATGATAGCTATACCTATACCGTAACCCTCAAGAATAGTGAGGGGGGTAATGAAGTAGGTAAAACCGTAACGTGGGCATTTGCACAAAACATTCCGGGTGTCACATTCACAACGCCAGTCGCTACACAAACGGATTCTCAAGGGGAAGCACAAGTGACTATCACAAGCACAACAAAAGCATCAAATGTGATTGTCACAGCTTCTACCGATAACAATATCAAGCGATCTGCTCCACCTGTAGAGTTCAACTGGCCAACAGTGGCTGCAATCACGCCAACTCAACCGAATGGCACTGTTAATGCTGGTGGAGAGTATGATTTCACGGCAAAAATAGTCGGTGCTGATGGTACAAGCGAATATAGCGGCTCAAAATTTAAATTTGCATGGAAAATCACTAAACCTGCCGACCTAGCCGCGGCAGGGCTTTCTTTGTCCCCCGCGGAAGCAGACTCAGTCTCTAACGGGGAATTAAAAGCGGCATTGAAAAGCGACGCGGGTAAACCTGCGGCTCAAGATATCGAGGTTTGTTTAAATGTTGTCGGTGCAGGTGAAGCCTCACCTCCGGGGAAATGTATAAGCTCCATAAATTTCGCCACTCCACCGGAGGATTTTGAGATCAAACAAATAGAAGTAACGCCATCCGCTACTCCATTAACAGGTAATGGCAAAGATCATATTACCTATAAGGCGTTAATTATTAAGAAAAATGCGGGTGGTAAACCTGAACCAATTAAAGAACATACTTTTACTAATGTAAGCTGGGCTATTGATGATAAACACAATACAATTAAAGAATTAAAAATTTCCCCTTCATTATATGAAGGGAAACAATATACAACAGATAAAGATGGTTATTTAATTGCGACTTTAAGCAGTAGTGAAAACGTAGGTGTCAATAAAGTTTTTGTGAAATTAACGGTAGAAGAAGGTCAATATCATCACAGTGCTGATTCTACATCAGAAAGTTTTGAACCCGTTCCGCTGCCCGCTGTATTGTTTGTTTATAACCAATACAATAAACAGAAGAATAAAATTTTTTATGAACCGCATCCTACTAATTTATTACTTTCTACAGCAGCAGAGTTAAGAGCACTTTCTGATCCCAAAACTCCTTTTAATAAAAAAGAACTTAAGTATAGTGCCCAGGGAAATACAGCTTATACAGGAGAAATCATGGTAAATTTAGGTAACAATGATCAAGGTCCTCTGATAATTAACGCACCTGGTGAAGCAACAATAACAGCCAACATTACAAAAACAGATGGACGAATTTATCTATATCAATATCACAATAAAAGTATAAGAATTATTAGCTCGCTAGGAAAGACAGTAGATGCAGATTATAGCGGTTATTATCCTCTTTATGGGGATACCTTCTGTGAAAGCTCTAATCTTAATAATTCGACTTTTAGTTTAATTAACGAATATACACCGAACATTAACTTTCTCGACAAATCCCAAGGACCAGATACCGTTTTTTCGGAATATGACAATCTTTTTGATTGGGGGGTTTTTACAGCCTCAAATGACACCCAAGCGACAAGAGACGAACAGACAATAATAGCATATAGTGGAAATACCTCCAATAAGGTGATATATAACGCTAATACTGGATTACAAGATCCAGGAGCAGATGGTTTGATCGTGTGCTCTCTGTCGTCTCAACCAAGCTATTAGATGTGAGATCCCTGACTTCGACTGACAGATCATTTTAAGCTTTCATTTTCTCAATAAGAATCTCATAAGGCGTTCCCTTCATCACCAGTGTTCGTCGCAATATGAAGGCCCGGTTTTTATCACTTTGGGATAGGATCACATTAAGAAAACGTTTTTTAATCGAAACCATGAATGATCAATTGAAAAGTATCTCTCAGATAGAACTTTCAAGACATCGGAGCGTTGTCGGCTTTTTGTTGGAGATTGTATCAAGCTTAATTGCTTATACATTCCAACCGAAAAAGCCGAGCTTAAGTTTACGTGCTCAGGAAATCGCAGTGCTTAAGCAGAGTTAAAGTTTCTTAGTAAGATGTGAGGCAATGCTCTCAATTCATTGCATTCATCATATAGTATCACATCCACTAAACACACCCTGCTTGCTGTAAAAATCGGTAGAGTTATGCTCAACGGGAGCAACACCAATCAATGAAATGCGAAAAATTCACATACTATTCTTCGAGGTATTTTGCTACAGTGATTTCAATGATCTTACATTGTTCGTATACTACTTTGATGAGAGTGTTTATAGCTTCTTATGCTTAGAATGTATTTTTCCAAGACCTTGCTGTTCTCAAACATAAACAATATGACAAATTGGCACCAGCTAGTCATTCTGGCCTGAAATGAAACTCCTATTATAAATGTGAAAACAATATTCTGATAAATTTTTCTTTATTTGATTGAGTCATTATGCAACTACTTGAGCTGATTGTGTATATGCATAAATCCTATATATCTTAGCGAGACACTCGATTATCTTCACAAAATAAAATACCTTATTCAATTTTTCCATCCTATTCTTAAATGAATATTTTCAATATATTCAGAAGGAAATTAATTTGAATAACATAATAGATAATAGATAATA
>NZ_VCDP01000040.1:0-52130 GCF_033949345.1 Xenorhabdus littoralis | reverse complement strand
TTCAAACTTTTCTTTAGACACGACTCTATTCCTTAATACCGCTCCCCCACCACAAAGATGAGGGAGCTGAAAAGATAGTAAACTCGAAAACTTATCTAGCTTTACGAGTTTCGATAATAGCCTGAGCGACGTTGCTCGGCGCTTCGTTGTACTTCAAAAACTCCATGGAGTAAGAAGCACGACCTTGGGTCTGAGAACGCAGGTCAGTAGCATAACCGAACATTTCAGACAATGGTACTTGAGCACGAACAACTTTGCCCGTAGCTACATCATCCATACCATCGATCATACCACGGCGACGGTTCAAGTCACCGATGACGTCACCCATGTAGTCTTCAGGTGTTTCCACCTCAACTTTCATGATAGGTTCCAGCAGAACTGGTTTCGCTTTCATGAAGCCTTCTTTAAATGCCATGGACGCAGCAATTTTAAAGGCGATTTCCGAGGAGTCAACGTCATGGTAAGAACCATCGAACAGTGCAACTTTAACGTCAACGATTGGATAACCAGCCAGAACACCGCCCTTCAGCTGTTCCCGGACACCTTTGTCGACACCTGGAATATATTCTTTAGGAACAACACCACCAACGATTTCGTTCGAGAACTCATAGCCAACACCGCCAGCTTCCAGAGGCTCGATACGTAGCCATACGTGACCGTACTGACCACGACCACCGGACTGTTTAGCGTGTTTACCTTCCTGCTCAACAGAAGCACGGATGGTTTCACGGTAAGCAACCTGAGGTTTACCTACGTTCGCTTCAACGTTGAATTCACGACGCATACGGTCAACCAGTACGTCGAGGTGAAGTTCACCCATACCTGCGATGATAGTCTGACCAGTCTCTTCGTCACTGCTCACGCGGAATGATGGGTCTTCCTGAGCCAGACGACCTAAAGCGATACCCATTTTTTCTTGGTCAACTTTAGTTTTTGGCTCGATAGCAACAGAGATAACTGGCTCTGGGAATTCCATGCGCTCCAGAATGATTGGAGAGGTCATGTCACAGAGAGTATCACCTGTAGTCACATCTTTCAGGCCGATCGCAGCAGCGATATCGCCTGCGCGGACTTCTTTGATTTCTTCACGTTTGTTGGCATGCATCTGTACGATACGGCCAAAACGTTCTTTCTTGTCTTTAATCGGGTTTAGTACGGTGTCACCAGAGTTAACAATACCGGAGTAAACACGGAAGAACGTCAGGTTACCCACGAATGGGTCAGTCGCGATTTTGAACGCCAGTGCAGAGAATGGCTCTTCATCGCTAGAGTGACGTTCTGCTGGGGTGTCTTTACCGTCTGGCAGCATACCTTTGATGGATTCAACATCGGTAGGTGCTGGCAGATATTCGATAACTGCATCCAGCATTGCCTGAACACCTTTGTTCTTAAATGCTGAACCACAGGTAACCAGAATAATTTCGCCGGCCAGAACGCGCTTACGCAGAGCAGTCTTGATTTCGTCTTCAGTCAGCTCTTCTCCGCCCAGATATTTGTCCATCAGGTCTTCTGATGCTTCTGCAGCGGATTCAACCAGATTCTGGTGCCATTCTTCAGCCAGTTCCTGCATGTCAGCAGGGATCTCTTCATAAGTGAAGGTAGTTCCCTGATCAGCTTCGTTCCAGTTGATTGCTTTCATTTTCAACAGGTCAACAATACCGGTGAAGGTATCTTCAGCACCGATAGCCAGTTGAAGTGGAACTGGGTTAGCTGCCAGACGAGTTTTGATCTGGTCAACAACACGCAGGAAGTTCGCACCCATACGGTCCATTTTGTTAACGAACGCGATGCGTGGAACATTATATTTGTTAGCCTGGCGCCATACAGTCTCAGACTGTGGCTGAACACCACCAACTGCACAGTAAACCATTACTGCGCCGTCAAGAACACGCATGGAACGTTCTACTTCGATGGTGAAGTCAACGTGTCCTGGGGTGTCGATGATGTTGATGCGGTGTGGCTCATACTGTTTAGCCATACCAGACCAGAATGCAGTGGTCGCAGCAGAGGTGATAGTAATACCACGTTCCTGTTCCTGCTCCATCCAGTCCATTGTTGCTGAACCTTCGTGAGTTTCACCAATTTTATGGTTTACGCCTGTGTAAAACAGAATACGTTCAGTTGTCGTGGTCTTACCGGCGTCGATATGAGCACTGATACCGATATTACGGTAACGCGCTATAGGTGTTTTACGAGCCATTTTTTCCTCTCTCGTGGGCGTTCAATTTAGAGAACGGGTAGCCGAGCAGCTACCCAGAACATATTCACTGCCGATGGATTACCAACAACGGGATTACCAGCGGTAGTGTGCGAACGCCTTGTTAGCTTCTGCCATACGGTGAACGTCTTCACGTTTCTTCACAGCAGCGCCTTTGTTTTCAGCCGCATCAGATAATTCATTCGCCAGGCGCAGAGCCATCGATTTATCACCGCGTTTACGAGCAGCATCAACGATCCAACGCATTGCCAGTGCATTACGACGAACCGGACGAACTTCAACTGGAACCTGATAAGTAGAACCACCTACACGGCGGGACTTAACTTCCACAGTCGGGCGCACATTATCCAGTGCCAGCTCGAATGCTTCCAGATGATCTTTACTAGAACGCTGAGCCAGGGTCTCAAGCGCGCTATATACAATTGCTTCTGCGGTAGATTTTTTACCGTCTACCATCAGGATATTTACAAATTTGGCCAGTAATTCAGATCCGAACTTTGGATCTGGCAGAATTTTACGTTGACCAATTACACGACGACGTGGCATGGAAATACTCCGTTTCGAATTTCAGGGTTGTCCAAAACTCTACGAGTTTATTTTGACATTGAAGTGAAAAATGTTTGGCCTTACTTAACGGAGAACCATTAAGCCTTTGGCTTCTTCACACCGTACTTAGAACGACCTTGTTTACGGTCTTTAACACCAGAACAGTCCAGTGCACCGCGAACAGTGTGGTAACGCACACCTGGCAAGTCTTTAACACGACCGCCACGGATCAAAATAACGGAGTGTTCCTGCAAGTTGTGGCCTTCACCACCGATGTAGGAAGAAACTTCGTAACCGTTAGTCAAACGCACACGGCATACTTTACGCAGTGCGGAGTTTGGTTTTTTAGGGGTGGTAGTATATACACGAGTACATACGCCACGTTTCTGCGGGCAAGCTTCCAGAGCAGGAACGTTGCTTTTCACAACTTTCGAGCTACGAGATTTGCGAACCAGCTGGTTAATAGTTGACATTATTAAAAAAACTCCTGGTTTTTTTGCTTCGTAAACACGGATTTTACCCTCCGTCAGTCATGATGACAAAACGTGAGGACGCGGAATTTTATTGCTGACTTGACGAGGTGTCAAGAAATATACAGTTTTTCTATGCTGGTAAAATGGATGAAAAATAAAGTTCACTTCTACCAGGCAAAATTTTGCTGATGTTTCACCGTTAAGCCAACAAAATCGTTGTAATCAATCACCTGTACACTGTTTGACGTTTGCTCAGATAATCCTCGGGCATCCAGATCTTCTTTCAGAACATAAATGCCAGCCCCGGAACGGATCAACGCCTTCAAATAGTGATTATCATTGATACCCAGTAACACTCCATTCTGAATCAGCAGAACGTCATCTGCATCAGATACCAAGCCAAGGATTGCATTGAAGTCATCATGGTAAGGTGAACGGCTGACAGTATATAACATATTACCTTCCTGCAATAGATTAAAATTTCAACACAATATCGTAATCCGCCAACAACTCCCGTATTGCTGTTGCAGGAAGGAACGCTGCCTCCAACACAAGGCTGTTTGCCGGATTGCCTCCCCGAATCAGCAAGTCATCAAGGCAAACGTAACACTTATCAATGTCATAAAGAGGCAGGATTTTGAAAGTTGAAATATAGTCACGGGCAAGAACCTTATCCGGCTGCTGATTAGCCAATAATTGGAATACTCCATCAGAAATAAAGAATACGCCAATCTGCTCTGTCAATGCTGATGTTGCAAGCAGTGCATCCAGCCCTTCCCTACCGGCAGAAGAGCCGTGGGGGGCTTCAGTAAAAACAAAGGCGATTTTTTTCATCTACCCCGATGCCCTTAAAATTGTATAACGCGATCACACAGCATCATGGCTTCTGCCAGAGATCCCAGCCCGCTGAGTTCAAAGCCATCTGCCAGATTTGCAGCAGGAAGATTCAATTCACTGGCTTGCTGTTCATCCACAACACCACGTCGCAAGGCCGCTGCAACGCAAATAAATAGGCTGAACTGGTGCTGGGCAGCTAATACCTGCCATGCCCTGACCAAATCAAATTCATCACTAGCGGGAGCAAGCAGCTGATTACCATTTTGGACACCTTCGCGGTAAAAAAACACGCTATGCAGTTTATGACCTGAGGCGATCAACGCCTGAGCAAATTGATAAGCGGTGCTGGCTTGCTGAGTCCCATAAGCTGGCCCAGTGACCAGCAGGCAATAAGACAGTGACGACATGACTGATTACTTCTCCGGACTCGCACATTCACCATGTTTAAACTGGCGAATATAGAGGTATACCGTATGCTTGGAGATGTTCAAACGATCAGCGACCTGATTAATGGCATCCTTAATATCAAAAATACCTTTCTCATAAAGATTCAGTACTACCTGTCTGTTTTTCGCATTATTGGAAACATTGCGATCAGCATTCACTTCTTCAATAGTAAATTCCAATGTTTGTGCGACCAGATCATCCACGGAAGAAGCAAAATTGACGTTAGAAGAAACATCATGCGTTCTTTCCGGAATAAAGGTTTGAATAATTTCGGAGAAAGGTACATCAAGATTCATATTAATACACAAAAGCCCAATAACCCGACGCTGGCGATTACGAATAGCAATCGTAATAGATTTCATCAACGAACCACTTTTCGCTCGTGTGAAATAGGCTTTGGAAACACTACAGTCTTCATCCGTAATATCATGTAGCATCCGCAAGGCCAAATCTGTGATCGGGGAGCCAATCTTACGACCAGTATGTTCCCCGTTTGCTATTCTGACCGCTGAACATTTCAGATCTTCCAGTGAATGAAGAACTATTTCGCAATGCCCACCAATCAACATAGCCAGACCATCAACAGCAGCTTCGTAAGATTTTAAAATTTCGTGATCCGTTTCATTAAACGGTTGGTTTTCCAGTAAATCAACATCACTGTTATCACCAGATAATAGCGGGGTAGACATGTAATACACCATCCTTCAAGCTCAGACTTGCCTCACCAAAAACATCAGGGTGAGATTTATTATAAAATCACATTACTGCAACTAAGCACCTATCTCAGTAGATATCTACTGTTGCAGGCAGAATACGCTATACCCGCCGTCTTTCAAGCTGTAGCTTTGCTGGCTACCATTCACGCCTCTGTCATATAATTATAAATACGTAGTATAAGCACGTAGTTATAAAAATCACGTAGTTATAAAAATCACGTAGTTATAAAAATATAGTTATGCTCCGGAGGAAGTGTTCTCTTACCGTCGCCTGCATCTTGAAATCCATTGGATATATATTCTATTCAGAGTAATGACATTAAAACTACATTGACGTTAAAACTACATTGAATTGCCGTCAAGCCTTTACTGAACATACCGCAGGGGTTTATCACAGCTTTATGCCTAATACACCTGAAATATGAAAACGATATCTCATTTAATGCTGAGGGAAATAACAAGCAGAGAAATTCATTCCTCATTTAATTCATGCTTATTACCCATCAAATAGAAGGTAAATATCAATAATAACTTGAAAGACAACGGATATACATGAAAAAACAGGAGCTATTAGCCCCTGTCAGTATTATTTTTTCATTATGCAGGATTATTTTGTCTTAGCATCACTTGCTTTGGCAACAGGCTTAATATCCAGTAATTCAACATTGAATACCAGCGTTGAATTAGCAGGGATTTTAGGCAGGCTTGCCTGATCGTAGGCCAACTCTGGTGGAATAACTAATGTGATTTTTCCGCCTTTCTTCACATGCTGCAAGCCTTCTTTCCAGCCTGGGATAACACTGTCCAGACGAATGGACAGAGGTTCTTTACGCTCATAAGAACTATCAAAAACCTCACCATCAATCAAAGCACCTTTGTAATTAACCACCACTGTATCGGTTTCTTTAGGAGCATTACCAGTACCTTCTTTTTCTACTTTATAGAGCAGACCGGTTTTGGTTTTCACTACGCCAGCTTGCTTAGTGAACTCTTCACGATACTTAGCTCCTTTCTTGCCACTCTCCTCAGCTTCTTTCTTTGCCTTAGCCTGTGCCGCATCTTTCACTTTCGATTCAAAAGCGAGGAGAGTGCTTTGAATTTCTTTATCCGTCAGTTTGCTTTTATTGTTTAAAGCATCATCAACACCAGCCAGTAACTGTGCTTTTTCTATATTGATGCCGAGCGCTTTCTGCTCATTCAATGAGCTTGCCATATAACTACCCAAAGAAGCACCCAGAGCATAAGAGTTTTGCTGTTCTACTGTTTTAAACGCGTTATTCAGTTTTACTTCGCTTTTAGTTTCTGTATTGGCAGCCAAAGCTTGAGGTACACTAAAGGCCACCATCAATGTTGTTGCCAGCAAAGTTGTTTTAAACAATGATTTCATCCTACTTCTCCAATAAATTTGGGTGGGGTTACCGTCAGCACAAGTCACACGTAACATTTACTATAACCGCCTACGGAAACCAATGACAATATTTGCTGCACCTTGATCTAAAAACTATTGAGACAACATTAAAGTAAAGAGGTTGCGTGTCATCTTTTTTACTGAATTTTTTGAATACTATCGTGTCAATTTAACTAGAACAATTTTTACGTTATGCAACCAATTGACCCGATAATTGACTATATGCTGGAGAAAAGATAGTGAAACTATCCGGATTTGAACAAGAATTTGAACAAAGATTTGAACAAAGATTTGAACAACTAGAGACTAAACTGGCCTATCAGGAAGCCACCATTGAAGAATTGAATCAAGAAGTCCGGAAGCAGCAAATCGAAACCGATAAGTTGAAAGAGCAGTTGCGATTAATGACTGAGCGCCTAAAAACCAGTCAGACATCAATTATTGCGCCACTTTCAGAAGAAACGCCTCCCCCTCATTATTGATATTATTTATCTGGAATAATACCAGTCAGGGAAGGTTAAAGCATAAAATAAACATAAAATAAAAAAGAGAAGGCCGTTAAGCGCTTCTCTTTTTCTGCTTATTCCGCCAGCCTCAAATTAGTGGCAGCTTCCACCGCAGCATCCATTCTCTTCGTGCTCATGGTGGTGATCGTGATCACCGCAACCACCCTGACCATGTACATGGCCGTGAGTCAGCTCTTCTTCAGTCGCTTCACGAATTGCTACGATTTCAACATTGAATTTCAGGTTTTGGCCAGCCAGCATGTGGTTAGCATCAACGACAACTTCATCACCTTCAATCGCAGTGATTTCAACTGGGATTGGACCCTGGTCTGTGTCAGCCAGAAAACGCATACCCACTTCGATATCATCAACACCAACAAACACTTCTTTTGGTGCACGCTGAACCAGATTGTCATCATACTGACCGTATGCATCATCCGCTTCTACGCTAACATCAAAACGTTCACCCGCCTCACGGCCTTCCAGTGCTTTCTCTAATCCGCTGATCAGAGAACCACGGCCATGCAGATAGTCTAACGGTGCACTCACCGGGGACTCATCAACTAAAACACCATCTTCTGTTCTTACTTGGTAAGCCAGGCTGACTACCAAATCTTTTACTACTTTCATGACAACTCCTGCATACCCGAGGGGAAAACCCCATGAGGGATAGTTTTTATGACTCAAAAAATGCTGCCGATTGTAACGGAATTCTCCGTCTCTGTACCTAGCAACCACAAAATTTATCCACCATTTATTATTAGTACATTTAGTTAGTACATTTCGTTATTGTGGCGTAAAAATACCAATAACCTGCTCCTGTTCCCTGACATGAGAAGTGACGGCTTTATCGGTTTGCCTCTGTGTATGGCCACAATGGACACACTCTACGATATCAACTTTATTCTCCTGCCACATTACCAGCGTATCCTGTGACTGGCATTTTGGGCAAACTGCCCCCGCAATAAAACGTTTACGACTGACCGACATAATTCACCCCCAACGCTATTCATATTCATCCCACCCTTCCGGCTGGCGACGCTCATTAATCATTTCCCGTTCAAACAATTCTTCCAACTCTCTGCGAGCTTCTTTCACGCGGGATATCTGCGCCACATCACCATGTAATTGGGGCATCAATTCACGCAACATGCGCATATCCAGACGTCGGAAATGCTGCTGTGCGCGATGCGCCTGATGTGGATGCATACCTAACCTGATGAGTACCTTGCGCCCTAGCTCCAATGCACTGGAAAATGTTTCCCGATTAAAATCTTTCACACCGCTCTGCAACAGTTCATGGGCTTCTAAACGCCCTCTGGCACGAGCAAGAATATTCAGGTGAGGAAAATGTTTCTGGCACAAATGTACGATTGCCATTGAATCTACCGGCTCATCACTGGTAACGACGATCGCCTTGGCTTTCGCTGCACCGGCAGAACGTAACAATTCCAGTTCGCTCGCATCGCCATAATACACCTTATAACCATAACGGCGCATAGTACTGATGGCACTCACATCGCGTTCCAATACCGTGACCCGGATTTTATTCGCCATTAGCAAGCGACCAACCACTTGCCCGAAACGACCAAAGCCTACCAGAATCACCTGTGGCTCATTATCCTCTACAAATGGCTGTTCATTATTTTCATCTTGTGTGTTGTATCGATGTGTCAACATGCTTTCAATCAACTGCATCACTAAAGGCGTTGTCATCATTGACAAGGTCACCACAACCAACAAAAGTGACATCTGATTTTGATCCAATACTCCCTGCCCAAGCGCCGCAGAAAATAACACAAACGCGAACTCGCCCCCCTGACTCAACACGCCGGAAAACTGCAAACATGATGCTTTTCTTAAAGCGGATATCCTGCCGATAACATAAAGTATGAGGCTCTTTATCAGTACCAGTCCTAGAACGCTCAGTAAAACACTCGACAAATGGGTAAGCAGCACTCCCATATTCAGGGACATGCCAACAGAAATGAAAAAGAGTCCCAACAGCAATCCTTTGAATGGCTCAATGGAAATTTCCAGTTCATGACGATATTCACTGTCGGCCAACAAAACACCCGCAATAAAAGTACCCAGAGCCATTGAAAAACCCAGTGTCTCCATGAAAATCGCAGCTCCCAGTACGATCAACAATGCAGCCGCCGTAAAAACTTCCCTGACACCTGATTTCACAACCCAGCGAAACAGGGGACGCAGCAGATATCGCCCTCCCAGCAACATGACCGCAAAAGCAGCAATTTTCAGCCCGATGCGATACCAGTTACTGGATGCTGCCCCGCCTGCCAGCAGCGGAATAACCGCCAGAGCAGGAATAACCGCCATATCCTGAAACAGCAGGATAGAAAAACCGAACTGTCCACCTTCATGGTTCGTCATTCCTTTCTCTTTCATCAATTGCAGCGCCATCGCGGTAGATGACATCGCAAGCCCGATGCCACCAATAACCGCCGCCTGCCATGAAAAGTTCACTAAACAAAGGAATGAAGCCAATACCAGAGCAGTTAATATCACCTGCGCCGTACCCGCACCAAAGATTGATCGCCTGAGCTGCCAGAGTTTTGTTGGATTCAACTCAAGGCCAATGATAAACATCAGGAAAACGACGCCAAGTTCAGAGAAATGCAGGATTTCATCGACATCTTTGATAAATCCCAGCCCCCATGGGCCAAGTACGATGCCTGCAATAAGATAGCCCAGTACAGCCCCAATCCTGAACTTTTGGGCAAGAGGAACAGCTACAACAGCAGCAAACAAAAACAGTGTTCCGGCGCTTAACAGCGCTGAATTCTCCATGATCATAACCCTCCCAAAGATAATGGCGCTTGCAGCCATTCCCGATAAGCATTCGCATGACTCGCGAGCGCTTCAGGCCGTTGGCGTCTGGCCCAGTAAATGATCATTGGTGATAACCAATGCATATGGCACATAAGTGCCGTCAACTCAAAAGGCCGGAGAATATCTTCCATCGGATAAAGATTATATCCCCCTTTCCGGTAAGCTCCTTCGGGTTCTCCGGTCGTAATAACAGAGCGCCAATACTTCCCCCTCAACACCTGTTCTGCTCCGCTGACAAAATCACGGCTCAACACGCGATCCATCCACTCTTTTAATAAAGCCGGACAACTATAAGTATACAAAGGATGTTGGAAAACAATGATTTTGTGCTCACGCAACAATTGCTGCTCAAAGGGGACATCAATGAAGAAATCAGGATAACTGCCATAGAGATCGTGAACCGTCACATGCTTCAGTTCCAGCGCAGGCTGCAACAAAACTTTATTGGCCACTGAGTTCAAAGGTTCTGGGTGGGTATATAACAGCAGGATTTTTGGCGGCAATACATTAGGTGACAGTAACATCAATCCCCCCAAAACGTGTCAGGACACATATTTTCAGCTACCATGCACGTCAAGCTATCAAATTGAATATGCCCGTCTTTCAAGTTACAGTTTTGTCGGTCAAGTTCCCTTGCCATCACATTGCATCTTGAAATCCAGTAGGTATACATATAACCGAATTATTAACTTAACACACTTTATATAGACAACATCTATGATTGTTTTCTCTTCACTGCAAATCCGCCGTGGCATTCGCGTCCTGCTGGACAATGCCAGCGCAACCATCAATCCCGGCCAAAAAGTGGGATTAGTTGGCAAGAATGGCTGTGGTAAATCAACCCTACTCGCATTACTGAAAGATGAACTTCAGGCCGAGAATGGCTCTGTCACATTTCCCAATAACTGGTCACTGGCCTGGGTTAATCAGGAAACACCAGCGTTGGAAACATCAGCACTGGAATATGTGATCGATGGCGACCGAGAATTTCGGCAACTGGAACAGAAGTTAAAAAACGCCAACGAACAAAATGACGGTCACGCCATAGCCCACCTTCATGGCTTGCTTGATACCATTCAGGCATGGACAATCCGCTCTCGTGCTTCCAGCCTGCTACACGGGCTTGGGTTCTCTCAGACCCAGTTGGAACAACCGGTACGTTCATTTTCCGGTGGCTGGCGCATGCGCCTCAATCTGGCTCAAGCACTGATTTGCCGTTCCGACTTGTTATTGCTTGACGAACCAACCAACCATCTTGATCTGGACGCTGTCATCTGGCTCGAAAAATGGCTGAAAAACTACACCGGTACGTTGATCCTCATCTCCCATGATCGGGATTTCCTCGATCCCATCATTGATAAAGTGCTGCACATTGAGCAACAGGATCTATACGAATACACGGGTAACTACTCTTCCTTCGAACGGCAACGGGCTGCCAAACTCTCTCAGCAACAAGCGCTATATCAAAGCCAACAGGAAAAAGTGGCACATTTGCAGAGCTATATCGATCGCTTCCGTGCCAAAGCCTCTAAAGCGAAACAAGCACAGAGCCGCATCAAAATGCTGGAACGAATGGAGCTTATTGCTCCTGCCCATGTCGATAACCCTTTTCATTTCAGTTTCCGCCAGCCAGACAACTTACCCAATCCGCTTTTGAATATGGAAAAAGTCAGTGCAGGTTATGGTGATAAGACAATCCTTGATTCGATCAAATTAAATCTGGTGCCGGGTTCACGTATCGGTTTATTAGGTCGTAATGGGGCAGGCAAATCCACGCTGATCAAGCTGCTTGCAGGAGAACTTGCGCCACAGCAAGGAGAAATTGCTTTATCAAAAGGCATCAAACTGGGGTACTTTGCGCAGCATCAGCTGGAATACCTGCGGGCTGATGAATCGCCATTGCAGCATTTAGCCCGAATCGCTCCAAAAGAAATGGAACAACAACTTCGGGATTATCTGGGCGGATTTGGTTTTAAAGGTGACCAAGTGACCGATCCGAGCGGGCGTTTTTCCGGCGGTGAAAAGGCTCGTCTGGTATTGGCCCTGATTGTCTGGCAGCGCCCCAACCTTCTGCTGCTCGATGAACCGACCAACCACTTGGATCTCGACATGCGACAAGCATTAACTGAAGCGCTTATTGATTTTGAAGGTGCTATGGTTGTGGTATCGCATGACAGGCACTTACTACGCTCCACGACAGATGAGCTTTATCTGGTACATGATGGCGAAGTAGAACCTTTCAAAGGTGATTTAGAAGATTACCAACAGTGGCTGACTGAATTGCAACGCCAACAAATGCGTGACAGTCAGGAGAAAGCCAATACGGAGTCTTTAGCGAACGGCACTCAAAATTACAGTGCTCAGGAGCGTAAAGACCAAAAACGACGTGAAGCTGAATTCCGTAACCAGACGCAGCCATTGCGTAAGCAACTGACGGCCCTTGAAAAGCAGATGGAAAAACAGGGTACAGAATTAGCAGGTTTAGAAGAAAAACTGTCAGATAACACACTCTACGAGAATGAGCGCAAAGCTGAATTAACTGAATGCTTATACCAACAGACACAAACAAAATCTAAATTGGAAGATATTGAAATGGAATGGCTGGACATTCAGGAGCAACTCGAACAAATGACTGAAGCATTTAATTCCAATCAAGGAGTTAATTAATTTTTCAAGTCTGATGGGTCAGATATAATCGGGCATTGTTACGCAATGCCCGATTTATTTCTATCCTCTTATTCCATCACTTACTCAAATACTGAAAATAATTTTCCCTGTTTACAGGAAAAAATAAAACTCGCATGTAAACATCTCGTTTACTTGCCGTAAAAAATGATAATTCATTTATGCAGACAGGTTATTTATAATTGGAAAAAACCTAAGATTCGTATTCTCATGTTGCACTCCTTACTGAGAGAATTACTACAATTTTCACAACAAATTACATTCTCACAAGAGGTTGAATGATAAAAATCCTATAGAAATCAGACACCGTTTATTGACTTATAGATTAGCAACAAGCGTAGAAAAGCTCTCAGCATCATCAATAAGATGATCATCTATTGATTTTCCCCACACCACACCAAGCTCAATTTTTTTGTCTGTTTCAACAATTTCCAACAAATTCATATAATACTCAGGAATAGCACTAATAATACGCTTAGGAACACACGTATAAGCACTATTTTTTGTAATCATTTCGATTATTAACATAATGTCATTTGTCTTTAATAACAAATGCATATTGTCACCAGTATAAATAGGGAAAACATTAAGGCAATCAGTTAAGTCGATCATCTCTTTTTTTTCTGACGAATTTGCCGGAAAAATCCCATTCCCAAATTTGCTCAGCGCTGTTCTGAATTTAGATATCAGATTACTCCTTTTCTTAAAGATATAAACCAATCTTTCCGTGAAAATTTTTTTCGGTTCTAATTGAGCAATGGAAGCCAACGGCATTACCGCAACATGTAACATACCTGCATTCAATAAACTTATCTGTTGCTCAACTGACAGACCGGTTACCAGCGCCAGTACAACATTCCCTTTCTTCTCCGCGATCTGCTTCTCTATTTGAGAATAGTTATGGATAGGAAAGCAGGAACCGACATATAAGTGCCTGACCAAATCTTCTTTTGAATCAAAATGAACCCGACTTTTAAACTGTTCATAATGAGTTAAAAACTTTCTGGTATTTTCCAGCGTTTTCTGCCCAAAATCCGTCAATCTTGTTCCATTTGGCCCCCTTGTAAATAGTGAAGCACCAAGAATATCTTCCAACCCGTGTATTTTCTTCGTCAAGGCAGGCTGAGAAAGATAAAGCCTCTCCGAGGCCTTATGATAATTAAGTGTCTCAGCCAAAACGATAAAAGCTTCAAGATTGCGTATATCCATGTTCTTTCGCCCAATGATTGTTAAAAAACTACAAAACATTACAGATTCATGGTGATAGCATTTTAACTTAGTGTTTTGCCAAAGGTTTTATCAGGTCAACTGGTCAAAATGTTAACTAATAAAATGTTAGTTAATAAGGGTACAATTAGCAAAAGATTTATTAATATTATGTTTTAATTCCACCTGATAACAATTTCAACAGTGACTAATGGAAAAGTACAATTTTGGTAATACATAATAAGGCAACCTCCTGTTATCCATACTGAGCAATATCCATTCCATAATTTAAATTTCTGCGTTATTTATCAGGCTGAAATTTAAAACAGATAGGGAATGGCCGATACTAATAACCTTACTGCTGATTATTTTATATATCCTAAGATTAGGGCCACCACCAAGAACTTATAATGAACGGCAAGTTATCAATTGATAACTTTCATTTATTAGTAACCCACTTAAGGTGATACCAAAAAACATTCAAATTAAAATATCATACTACGAAACTATTGTATAAATGATTTAATTTAAAAATATAAAGAAAAGTATATATATCTGACTTACTCGTATAATGAAACAAACAGCAGATAATTCACATCAATTTTATTATTAATATAAAGACTGATCTTTACTTTTATGGCTATTAAATGCTTTACTCTTGCTACGTGTTAATAAGGTAAATCTCCGACTTAAAGTATTATATTAAATACAACAATAATGATGATGAAAACCATCATAAAACGAGTAAAGCAACATCTCGAAAATGTAATATCAATAAACAATAGTATATGGAGAGGAAGGTTTTATAGCGCGTTGTTCTTAATGAAATACATCTACTCTTATTTCAAGTTTTTGATCTTTTTTATATCGGAATATTCTGTATTGGGCTGTTATTTTATGGAGAACATACATGGATTTTTGCATCTTGTTTCAACACGTTGAGGTACTGCCTTGAACTTCACTAGCGTTTTCGCAGTAGAAAAGTGCTTTTTATTGATATCCATTTTGGCTTGGATGCCTTCGCTCCCTACCTTACTTATCAAAGAAGCGGTTAAATACCCGTCTGCATATGTGTTTGTCAGCACAGATGAAAATAAAATTTTTATCACGTGATAATATAAAGCAATCTAATAATTTCAAAATAGAAATACATTAATATAGTTCCTTAAGCACTATTAAGACAATGGTGTGCAATGAATAATAGTTATCAAATGATAACTTAATATTTTCACTAATGTAAAAATAGAGTAAATAAGTCAGACTTCATGTTTGTTTTTTTAATTTTAACAATTTGTAATTTATTACATATTTCTCTGGAGATGTAAGCTGTGGATCTAATAACCAACAAGCCATTAAACATCTAACTTAATACACTTAATATTAAATAATTAGATTTTACAGTTCTTCTTTACGTTTCTCATCATTGATATTTATGCAAAAATTAAATCTATTGATATACTTTATACCAAGTACTCATATGGTAATTTAACATCCATAATTTACTTATTAATCACCCATAAACATACGACAAACCATGATGAAAATCGACCTAAACAATATGGTGACAGAAAGCCGCAATCCTGCCAGTAAACACATCGATCAATTATCAACGCTCGATATGCTGCGCGTCATCAACGATGAAGATAAAAAAATCGCTGTCGCCGTTGAGAAAACACTCCCGCAAATTGCCAGTGTGGTTGATAAAGTCGCCGGAGCATTTCGCCAAGGGGGACGCTTAATTTATAGCGGAGCGGGAACTTCAGGGCGTTTAGGCATTCTGGATGCCAGTGAATGCCCACCGACATATGGCTCAAAACCAGAACAAGTGATCGGTTTAATCGCCGGCGGACATCAGGCCATTCTGAAAGCGGTCGAAAATGCAGAAGATAATCGGCAATTGGGTGCAGATGATCTTAAAGTACTACACTTTAATCAAAGAGATGTACTGGTAGGGATCGCAGCCAGTGGTCGAACACCGTATGTTTTGGGCGCGATGGAATATGCGAAATCAGTCGGTGCTACCGTGGCATGTATCAGTTGTAATCCAGACAGCCCGATGGTGCAGTTGGCTGATATCGCTATCACGCCCGTCGTCGGACCGGAAGTTGTGACGGGTTCTTCCCGCATGAAAGCAGGAACAGCACAAAAGCTGGTGCTGAATATGATCACAACAGGCGCGATGATCAGGATTGGTAAGGTATATGGCAATTTGATGGTAGATGTAGAAGCTACCAATGCTAAATTAATCGAACGTCAGAAAAATATTGTCATGGCCGCCACAGAGTGCAGCAGGGAAATGGCAGAACACGCGCTTAATGCCTGTGATGGTCACTGCAAAACCGCAATCGTGATGATTTTATCGGATATCAGTGCCGAAGAAGCCAAAGCGCTATTGGCAGAGCATCAAGGTTTTATCAGGCCAGCTATTTTGAAAGACCGATAATCATTACCTCTTTTAAGGGGTCATAAATGGCTAAAATTAGTCAGGAAATGTTGGTCGAAATACTCAACGCCATCGGCGGGGCGGGTAACGTTGCATACTGCGGTAATTGCATGACCCGCCTGCGATTGACTCTGCGTGATGATTCTCTGGCCGATAAGATCAGATTGAAAAAAATCTCAGGGGTTTTAGGCGTTATAGAAAGCGATGACCAATTCCAGATTGTCCTTGGCCCCGGCAAAGCCCAGACAGCCGCAGATATGATGAATACGCTGTTAAGTGAGCCAGCGCCGCATGACACTGATGTTCATCCCGATAACCTGAAAGATATTGCCTCCTCCAACAAAAAGCATCTCAAAGAAAAACAAACCAGCTCAGTCCATAAGTTTCTGGCTAAATTTGCCACCCTCTTTACTCCCCTGATCCCCGGTTTTATTGCCGTTGGTCTGTTATTGGGCTTCGCTACCCTGCTGGAACAAATTTTTATCAAAGGCGTCGAACATCCCGATGCCTTATTGCTGGAGATGATCGGCTATATGAAGATCTTCAGCAAAGGGATGTTCAGCTTCCTGAGTATCCTGATTGGCTACAATGCGCAAAAGGCATTTGGTGGTTCAGGCGTTAATGGCGCTATCATCGCGTCTCTGTTCGTACTGGGCTACAACGCGGAAGCCACCAGCGGTTTCTATTCCGGCATTAATAACTTCTTTGGTTTCCCCATTGATCCGCGAGGTAATATCATCGGAGTGCTGATCGCCTGTATTCTCGGTGCTTGGGTAGAAAAACAGATCCGGAAAATCATGCCTGCTGATCTGGATATGATCCTGACCTCCGCCGTTACTCTGCTCATCATGGGCGCTGTTGCTTTTGTCATTATTATGCCCGTTGGCAGTTATCTGTTTACCGCGATGTCATGGCTGTTCATTAACTTGAATGGCAATCCATTCGGGACTGCTATCTTGGCGGGATTGTTCTTAATCGCCGTGATGTTTGGTGTGCATCAAGGCTTTGTCCCCGTCTATTTTGCCTTGATGGATGCACAAGGTTTCAACTCTCTCTTTCCTATTCTGGCAATGGCAGGAGCGGGTCAAGTCGGATCGGCTCTGGCGTTATATATGAAAGCCCAAAAAGGCTCTCAGCTACGTACTCAAATCAAGGGCGCCATCATTCCAGGATTTCTGGGTATCGGAGAACCCTTGATTTATGGTGTCACCCTGCCTCGCGTCAAACCTTTTGTCACCGCCTGTCTCGGCGGTGCTGTGGGTGGTTTTTTTATCGGGCTGGTTGCCTGGTGGGGATGGCCGGTCGGATTGAATAGTGTTTTCGGCCCCTCGGGATTGGTTGCCCTTCCCTTGATGACTTCCAACAGTGGTATTTTCACCGGCATGGCAATATACGGTACCGGGCTGATTGTGGCTTATATTGCTGGCTTTGTGTTGACGTTATTCTTCGGCAGTAAAAATATCGACCTGAGTTAATTCAGCCGAATCGATGTCAATCAATCCAGATCAGGGGTACGCAGGCAGCAGTCAGAATACCCATTGCGATATTGAATATAAACCACGAGTGGCGATTTTTTAGTAAACGCCCGATGAGTGAACCGAGAAGCAGCCAAATGATTCCAGCGATAGTGCTGGAAACTAACATCACTACACTAATGGTAAAAACAGAGTGGTTATATTGCACTCCGGACAGGCTATAGCTACTGACTGCGCCTAAGCCCATAAGCCATGTTTTAGGATTCAAAAACTGTAATAACCAAGCTTGATGAACTTTTATTGGCGTTCCTGCCTGCGTTGCGGTATCCAGTCGCTTATAATGCGAAGTCGCTGTTTTCCAGGCCAGCCACAATAAATATACGCTACCAAGCACTTTCAAGCCCGTATGCAGGGCAGGATAGAGCAGCAGCAACGCAGCAACACCAAAGGCAGATAACACCAAAATTGTCTGCATCCCCAAAACGATACCCAGACAAAGAGGAGTCGAGCGGCGGATACCAAAATTGGCCCCCGATGATGCCAGCAACAAATTGTTTGGCCCCGGAGTGACAGCAGAAATAAACATAAATGTACTAAGAGAGAATATAAGGCTTACGGTCATGGGTAGACGCCCCTCACCCAAATGGTCAACATTTCCTTTCAAGGAAAATAGCAGTATGTTATTCCACATACAAGACAACTAATCATGAAATCAATTCATTATGAGTGATAACTTTTATCCCTTAAGCGGGGCCAGCAACCCCCATTTACAAACTTTTTTGCCTCGTCTGCTTCGACGTCGCCCAAAATTGCAACCTCATTGGCAGCGGCTCAGTTTACCCGATGATGATTTTGTGGATTTGGCATGGAGCGAAGATCCCGAAACGGCTTCCCACAAACCGCGCATGGTTCTTTTTCATGGTTTAGAGGGAGGCTTCAACAGTCCTTATGCCCATGGTTTGATCAGCGCCTGTCAGGAAAAAGGCTGGCTTGGTGTGGTGATGCATTTTCGTGGATGTAGTGGTGAACCTAATCGCCAACAACGCATTTATCATTCAGGGGAAACCAGTGATGCCCGCTATTTCCTCAACTGGTTAAAAACGACTTATGGCGATGTTCCTACTGCTGCGGTTGGTTATTCTCTGGGCGGTAATATGCTGGCCTGTTATCTGGCTGAGGAGAAAGAACATGCCCAAGTGGATTCTGCGGTCATTGTCTCCGCCCCGTTTATGCTGGAAGCTTGTTCTAAGCGGATCGAGCAAGGATTTTCTAAGATATATCAACGCTATCTGCTCAATAAACTGAAAAATAATGCTACCCGTAAATTACTGCGTTATCCCGACTCTCTTCCCTTAAGTCTCAGCCAGCTCAATTCAATGAAAAAGCTGCGTGAATTTGATGATGCCGTCACAGCCAAAATTCACGGCTTTAAAGATGCCGGTGATTATTATCACCAATGCAGCGCACTGCCTCGTTTGCCGGATATCACGACTCCACTGCTGATCATCCACGCAAAAGATGATCCTTTCATGACGCCTGAAGTTATCCCCGAACTGGCACATTTACCGCCTAATATTGAATATCAAATGACTGAGTATGGAGGGCATGTGGGTTTTGTCGGAGGCTCACTGACAAACCCACAGATGTGGCTGGAACAGCGTATCCCTGACTGGTTATCGCCTTATTTAGAGCCATTACATGCAGAACAATTACAACATCATCAGGAGCAATCACAATGATGATCCCGTGGCAACAGCTGGAAGCCGATACTCTTTACACTTTAATCGAAAGTTTTGTCCTGCGGGAAGGCACGGATTACGGCGAACAGGAAAAAACACTTGAACAAAAAGTACAGGATGTCAAACGTCAACTTGAACGGGGGGAGGTTCTGCTGGTATGGTCTGAATTACACGAAACGGTCAATATCGTACCTAAAGAGATGTTCCGTCCATAAGGTCTGACTTATTTTATGCATCCTCAGCGACTGATTGAAAAAAGATGATCCCAATTTTTATTGATTAAGGAGTCTGTTCATGTCTGCCAAACACCCGGTCATTGCAATCACTGGCTCCAGTGGAGCTGGAACAACAACAACCAGTGTAGCTTTTCGCAAAATATTTCAACAGCTAGACGCCACTGCCGCAATAATCGAAGGGGATAGTTTCCATCGTTATACTCGTCCTGAAATGGATGCCGAGATTCGGAAAACGAAAGAACAGGGCAGACATATCAGTTATTTCGGGCCAGAAGCCAACGATTTCAGCATGCTGGAAAAAACGTTTTATGAGTATGGAGAAACAGGTAGCGGCCGCTGCCGGAAATATCTTCATACCTACGATGAGGCCGTACCCTATAACCAAGTACCGGGTACTTTCACACCGTGGGAACCTTTGCCGTCAGGCACTGATATTCTGTTTTATGAAGGATTGCATGGCGGTGTTGTCACCCAGCAACACAATGTCGCCGGTTATGTGGATTTGCTGGTTGGCGTTGTTCCGATAGTCAACCTTGAATGGATACAAAAGCTAATCCGTGATACCAGCGAGCGCGGACACTCCAGAGAAGCGGTCATGGATTCCGTTGTCCGTTCAATGGATGACTATATCCGCTATATCACACCGCAGTTTTCACGTACTCATATCAATTTCCAGCGCGTTCCCACCGTTGATACTTCTAATCCTTTTTCAGCCAAAGCCATTCCCTCGCTGGACGAAAGTTTTATCGTAATTCGCTTTCGTGGCCTAACCCAAATTGATTTTCCTTATTTACTGGCAATGCTTCAGGGATCATTTATTTCCAGCATAAATACCATCGTTGTTCCGGGAGGAAAAATGAGACTTGCCATGGAATTAATTATGGCACCTCTCGTTCAACAATTATTGGAAGGCAAAAAAATCTCATAAATTAAATCTAATTTTATTTTTAATAAAACGGGTAACAAAAAACAATAATACAGAAACAATAAAACCGACTCTTTAGACTGATTTCTGGTAATCTGGCAACCAGTTTAATAGGCTGAAGCGATACAGGAGAAGACAGAAATGTTTTCCTGTGTTACAAACTAGGTTACAAGCGGGCTGACAAGAAATATGGATTAAGATAAATACACCGACATGTACATATTTTCATTCATATAAAATTTCCGCTTATCAGTTTTTCAGCAAGTTAATATGTTAATCTATTGACTTTATAAAGCTAGCCTAAAGAGAAACTGTCTGTTTCTCTTATCATAAAGGCAGAAATAACAACAGAGGATAAAGCGAATGGTTCTCGGCAAGCCACAAACAGACCCTACTCTTGAATGGTTTTTGTCACACTGCCATATTCACAAATATCCATCCAAGAGCACGCTTATTCATCAAGGCGAGAAAGCAGAGACGCTTTACTACATTGTTAAAGGCTCAGTTGCCGTTTTAATAAAAGATGAAGAAGGCAAGGAAATGATTCTCTCTTATTTAAATCAAGGGGATTTCATTGGTGAACTTGGATTGTTTGAAGAAGGGCAAGAACGTACTGCTTGGGTGCGGGCTAAAAGTGCCTGTGAAGTGGCTGAAATTTCTTACAAGAAATTTCGCCAGTTAATTCAGGTCAATCCAGACATTCTAATGCGTTTATCTGCTCAGATGGCAAGCCGCTTACAAACAACTTCCGAAAAAGTAGGTAACTTAGCCTTTCTGGATGTCACAGGCCGTATTGCCCAAACATTACTTAATCTGGCAAAACAGCCTGATGCGATGACGCATCCTGATGGTATGCAGATCAAAATCACACGTCAGGAAATTGGGCAGATTGTGGGTTGTTCCCGTGAAACAGTTGGCCGTATCCTGAAAATGCTGGAAGATCAAAACTTGATCTCTGCACATGGTAAAACCATCGTTGTTTATGGAACCCGTTAGTTCCTGAAAAAACCTGAAACTCGGCCAGTGCAATCTATTTTCTGCACTGGCTTTTTTTATTCAGGATTCAGGCAGTTTCTTTTCAACCACCTTCTTTCGAACAATAAAGCGCTAACGCGTGTGCTATTGCTGCATCCAACCGCGCCATGCCTTCTGTTATCTCATCCTCAGGAATAATTAATGATGGCGTAAAGCGCAAAATACTGTCTCCGGCACTCAATAACATCACGCCTTGCTCTGTCGCTTGTTGCAATATTTTTCCGGCTTTACCCTGATATTCAGATTTCAGTACCGCTCCGATAAGCAGCCCTTTTCCCCGGATTTCATGGAAGATGCCATATTTTTGGTTTATTTTTTCCAAGGCGTGGATAAAGAGATCGTGACGTTTTCCCACTCCCGTCAACACTTCCGGCGTGTTAATGATATCCAATGCAGTACAGCCAATGGCACAAGCCAGCGGATTTCCGCCATAAGTTGTCCCATGAGCTCCTACTTCCATTGCAGCCGCAATATCATCGGTCGTCAGCATCGCACTGATTGGGAATCCCCCACCCAACGCTTTTGCCGTCGTCAGAATATCAGGATTGATCCCATCATGTTGATAAGCATATAACTTGCCTGTCCGCCCCATTCCACTCTGCACTTCATCAAAAATCAGCAGAGCCTGATGTTCATGGCACAACTCACGCACACCATGAAGAAATTCTGTCGTTGCGGGAGTAACACCACCCTCTCCTTGAATCGGCTCCAAAACAACAGCACAGGTGCGATCATCGATCACAGCCCTGACAGCATCTAAATCATTAAAAGGAACGTGGACAATATCAGCAGGTTTAGGCCCGAATCTTTCAGCATATTTCGGTTGTCCTCCTACCGAAACAGTAAAAAATGTGCGCCCATGAAACGCCTGATGGAAAGCAATAATTTTGGTTTTATCGGGATGATGGCTGGTAATTGCATAACGACGAGCTAATTTAAATGCCGCTTCATTGGCTTCCGCACCAGAGTTAGCGAAAAAAACCTTCTGTGCAAACGTCGCATCAATCAATTTTTGCGCTAAGGTTAAGGCGGATTCATTGGTAAAAATATTGCTGACATGCCACAATTTTTCACCTTGCTGTTTCAGGGTATCCACCAGGGCGGGATGGCAGTGTCCCAGCGCCAAGACCGCAATACCACCAGCGAAATCAATATATTCTTTACCTAATTGATCCCATACCCGACTACCTTTACCCCTGACCGGAATAAAGCTCGACGGCGCATAGATTGGCAGCATAACCTGATCGTAATCATTTCTGCTTTTTGCTGTTTTTTCTGCCATTCCCCTCACCTTATTTTTATATTTGCCATATCGAAGTGAAATAATAATCACTAAATATGAATAAAAAATCACATTAGAGCAAATAAAAAAAGCCAGAGTGAGGGACTGCCTGTAGTATCTGATTAATATTTTAGGAAATTATTTAATAACTCATGTCCCTGCTCACTCAGAATGCTTTCCGGATGGAACTGCACTCCTTCTAATGGCAAGGTGCGGTGACGTATTCCCATGATTTCATCCACATCACCATTACGCTGGCTCCATGCTGTGACTTCAAATGAGGCAGGAAGCGTTTCAGCCGCAATGACCAGAGAATGATACCGAGTGACTGTCAATGGATGATCCAAACCCTTAAATACTCCTTGCTGGCTATGATGGAGCAGACTGGTTTTCCCATGCATTATCTCGCGGGCTTTGACAACGCTGGCACCAAAAGCCTGACCTATCGCCTGATGCCCCAAACACACACCGAGGATAGGCAACTTACCGGCAAAATGCGAAATCGCTTCCAGTGAGATGCCTGCTTCATCCGGCGTACAAGGCCCTGGAGAAATAACTAAGTGTGTAGGCGCCAGCTTTTCGATATCTTCAAGCTGTAGCTCATCATTGCGCTTAACTAAAACCTCTGTCCCTAACTCGCAAAAATATTGATATAAATTGAATGTAAAAGAATCGTAGTTATCTATTATTAGTAACATAGGAGTATATCCTACTGATTTTATAGTTTTATAAGTCGCCCTACCCCATTAGGGTATTATGCATTCTGTATTACGGTAAAATCAGGTAAAGCAGTATCAACGGCAACGGGGGGACTCATCATACCACAGAAGTATTTTTAAAATAGGGGCGTGCAGAGAGGGGAAGAAAGGATAAGGGAAACACCGGACGGCACTCAAATAACCAATTATGATTATCTGAATACCGTCTTACATGCTTTCGATCAATTAAGGCCCAACTTTAGCTGACAAGATCACAATCGGTTTCGCGGGTACATTTTGGTAAGGACCAACATTTTCTGTTTTGACCTGAGAAATTTTATCTACCACATCCATGCCTTTTACGACTTTACCAAAAACGGCATAACCGAAATCACGCTGCCCGTGGTCAAGGAAAGCATTATCGGTAACGTTGATAAAAAACTGACTGGTTGCACTGTCTTTATCTGCGGTACGTGCCATAGCGATAGTGCCACGAAGATTACGTAAACCGTTGTCTGCTTCATTCTTGATGGGATCTCTGGTGGCTTTCTGCTTCATATCTTTTGTGAAGCCGCCACCCTGGATCATAAAGCCGGGAATCACACGATGGAAAATAGTGTTGTTATAAAATCCATCATTGACATACTGAACAAAATTCTTAGTACTCATTGGTGCCTTATCGCCATCCAACGCAAGTTCAATCTCTCCGGCTGATGTCATCAGCTTTACGTGGGTTTCGGCAGCCAATGCTGGAACAGCTATCGCACTGATAGCACATGCAGTCATAAACGACACTAAAATACGTTTAAACATTGATGGTTCCTTTATTTTTTGAGGTCAACAATAAAACTCATAACAACAAAACTCATTAAGTGTAATTCCCAATGGGAATAACTTCCAAAGATTTACCTACATTTACGAGTATTTTAGATGAATTGAGAGAAAATCTATCTGTGAAACTTTTATATTCGCATACTTTGACGAAAGCTATTTTCGGAATAAGCTCAATATTGATGCGCTTTCCACGCTAACGCATTCTAGTATCACATTGTTTCGTTGAAGATGACCCTCCAAACTTACGCAGAAAACAATTGCAGAACAACAGGCATCGTCGCCAATGCAATAAGCAGGGAGATAATAATAGAAAGGGAAATAACATCCTGTTTGAAACCATATTTGTTGGCAAAAACATATACTCCTGCACCGATCGGCTGAGCAGCCATAACGACAGCGGCAATCAACCAGACATTATCTTTCTGCTGCATCCCCAAGAGATAATAAGCGCAGATAAACGTAACCAGTGGTTGAATACCTAATTTGAGGAGCAACATCGGCACTGCAAGTTGTAGCGCCCCGCCATTGATATGTTCTGTAACTTTAAGGCGGGATAATCCTAATCCCAACGCGAATAACGCCGTTGGACCGGCGGCATTCCCAAGAAAACCCGCAAAAGATTGCAGAAATTCCGGGACGGGGAACCTGAAGATAACAAAGACCAAACCAGTAATAACTGAGACAGTTAAAGGGTTAGTCAATGTGGTTTTTAATGCCTTAGCAAGAGTGTGACCAATGGATATTTTACTGCCAGATTGCCGCGTGGAAAAAATATCGTAACTAATGATAACGGCCATAATAGCGGGAATATTATGCAGGATAGTGGCAATAGCTGCGGGCAATGCAGCAGACTCACCATAAACAGAAATCAGGATTGGGACACCCATATATCCGGTAGTGCCATAACACGCCCCCATGCTTAAAATCGACGATTCAGGTAAACCAATTCCCATGATTTTTGCTATCAACGCCCCTAAAATATACGCGGCACCAATGCCAACAAGAGTAGCAGTAATAAAATCCCACTGCCGCAATTCATTGATCTCAGCTTTTGCAATAGCGAGAAACAATAAGGCCGGGAGTGCGATATAAAGTACATAATCATTGATTAATTTATCAGAATGTCCGCTATCAGGATTCAAACGACCAAAACAATAACCGATAAATATGATCAAAAATATTGGCGCAACGATCATAGCCATTTAAAATCGCTCCCACATGAATTTTTATATGCTGTTTGGCAATGTTGTGATAGTTATTTAATTTTGTTAAATAAATAATTCCTTTTTTATCATTGAATTTCTCAATGATGGCCGCAAGGGTAACTCTATGACGCTGGATACTCGTACCAATCGTTTTGATGGGCGTGGGATAACGCTTGAGCAACTACGTGCATTTGTGTTTGTTGCCACACATGGCGGATTTGCTAAAGCAGGTGAAGAGTTAGGACGTACACAGTCTACGCTTAGCCTTAGCATTAAACGGCTTGAAGAGGATATCGGCTGCCGCCTGATTGATCGACGCCAAGGCTATATTATTGGTTTAACCGATGAAGGAAAACAGCTATTACCTGCGGCCAAAGACATTCTTTCCCGTATGACACAGGCGCTTCAATCAGTGAAAAAATCGCAACTGAAAGGCAGAATAGCGCTCGGTGTTCCTGATGATTTTGGCATCAAAAATCTGCATGAAGCGATCTCTTGGTGTCTGGCTGAATATCCTGGATTAAAAATAGAAATTACTGCGGCCTCATCGGCTGTTCTTACTGACCTACTGGGAAAACGTCAATTAGACATGGCCATTACTAAAGAAATGGCAGGACAACCAATTAACGCCAATAACAGAAGCATCCTGTATATCGATTCATTGCATTGGGTCGCCTCAAGAGCCGAATATTTCAATAAAATCCAAGAAATCCCGTTAGTCATTTTTGCCGAAGGCTGTGTTATTCGAAACTGTGCAGTTAAGGCGCTGGAACATGTAGGAAAACCGTATTTCTTCGCTTATGTCAGTTCCTCATTCGAAAACATAAAAAGCGCGGTAGAACATGGGATTGGGATTGGATTATTACCGCATAGTGCATTAACCGATGATCTGTATATATTATCATCCGAGCATGGCGCACCCAGCGTTCCAGAAATTCAGCTTGTTTTGCATATTACAGCTCAAGGGGAGTTATACACGCTTTTTGCTGATTATCTACGACGTTCTCTATCATTATAAATGCCGATATATATCCAAGAGATTTCGGGTTACAAAAATACCGGAATAAAGTTACACCTGTCCACAAGCCATTGCTCTCGGTATAATCACCGCGCTATTTTTGTGTATTTCTCTAGGAGAGAATCATTTTGACTATCAAAAACTACAACTATCACATGACCCACTTTGTCACGAGTGCACCTGACATTCGCCACCTGCCTCAAGATGTGGGCATTGAGGTAGCGTTTGCCGGTAGGTCAAATGCGGGTAAATCCAGTGCGTTAAACGCATTGACCCGCCAAAAGAGCCTTGCGCGTACCAGTAAAACTCCGGGCCGTACTCAGCTGATTAACCTGTTCGAAGTGGAAGAAGGGGTTCGTCTGGTGGATTTACCGGGTTATGGTTACGCTGAAGTACCCGAAGAGATGAAACGCAAATGGCAGAAAGCCTTGGGAGAATATCTCCAGAAGCGTGAATGCCTGCTGGGACTGGTGGTTTTGATGGATATCCGTCATCCGCTGAAAGATCTGGATATGCAGATGATCGAATGGGCTGTTGTGATGCAAGTGCCTGTTATGGTCTTGCTGACTAAAGCCGATAAACTGGCATCCGGTGTCCGTAAAAGCCAACTGGCAAAAGTCCGTCAGGAATTGGCGTCTCTGGATGGTGATGTTCAGATCGAATACTTCTCTTCCCCGAAAAAAATCGGCATCGATAAACTTGAGCAGAAGCTTGATCTTTGGTTCAACCAACCTGCCATCGAGGTGGAGTAACATCCCCCGCGCTCACCACATCCCCATCGACCATACCCGATAGACCTCAAATTGCAGCCAATAACGCTGCAAATTGATCGGTGAAAGGTATAAAACGGACATAAAAAAACGCCCCAGTCAAAAAAGATGACTGGGGCAGCTAATATTCAGCTAAATCCGATTACGTGAAGTAAAAGGTCTGAAAGATAGAACATCTTACCTCTGTACCCTACGCCGACAACTTTACCCTATTCCTTTAATCAAAAAAAGACTTTTTTGTAATTAATTTTCATTGATTACCTCGATTCAGCTTCTATTATTTAACCAAATCAGGTTATTACTTCATCATCAATGTAGTTTAATTACATAATTGTGAGATCTAGATCTAATCCAAAACCTAACTCAAATTGTTGTTACAAGCCTCGTTGCGGCACACGCCAGACAATTATCGTTCATTAAATAAACCGTAATTTCATAAAAACTATTCAATAAACAATATTCAATAAAAACTATTCAATAAAAAATCAGTGCGCCTGATCCCAGTTATCACCAGTACCGACATCCACTTTTAATGGCACATCAAGCTGCATACTTTGTTCCATCAACTCTCTGATTTTCTGTTCAGCAGACTCCAATTCAGACTCATGCACTTCAAACACCAATTCATCGTGAACCTGCATGATCATGCGCACATTTGGCTGCTCATTGACGATCCAGTCATCTACCACAATCATTGCCAACTTAATAATATCCGCTGCTGTACCCTGCATCGGTGCATTGATGGCTTCACGCTCTGAAGCCTTACGGCGCATAGCATTACGTGATTTGATATCCGGCAGATATAATCGACGGCCTTCCAGCGTTTCAACAAATCCATGATCGGCGGCTTGCTGGCGTGTACGTTCCATATAAGCCAACACTCCCGGATAGCGCTCAAAATAGAGATCCATATAACGTTGTGCCTCGCCGCGTGGAATGCCCAACTGGCGGGATAAACCAAACGCACTCATACCATAAATCAGGCCAAAGTTAATCGCCTTAGCACTGCGACGCTGCTCGCTGGTCACCTGTTCCAGTGATACACCAAATACTTCGGCGGCAGTCGCACGGTGAATATCTTTACCTTGCGCAAACGCCTCCAGCAAACCTTTATCCTGTGACAGATGCGCCATAATCCGCAATTCGATCTGCGAATAGTCCGCCGCCATAATGCGGTAGCCTTTCGGCGCAATAAATGCCTGACGGATACGCCGTCCTTCATCGTTGCGGACAGGAATATTTTGCAGGTTTGGATCACGGGAAGAGAGTCGCCCTGTCGCAGTCACTGCCTGATGGTATGAAGTATGAACGCGATTTGTCAGTGGATTCACCATCTGAGGCAATTTATCTGTATAAGTGGATTTCAGTTTTGCCAAACCACGATGTTCTAAAATAACGCGGGGTAACTCATGACTCTCTGCCAACTCTTCCAACACTTCTTCGTTCGTCGATGGCGCACCATTTGGCGTCTTTTTCAGCACAGGCAGGCCCATCTTTTCAAACAAAATGACTTGCAACTGCTTAGGTGAAGCCAGATTGAATTCTTCACCCGCCAACACATAGGCGGATTTTTCCAACTCATCTAAACGCGCAGTAATTTCCCGTGAATGTTCTGCCAACGTTTGGGCATCGATCAATACGCCTGTCCGCTCGATACGGGAAAGTACCGGTACTAGCGGCATTTCGATTTTCTGGAAAACCTTTGTCAGCGTCGATTCGCTCTCCAACTGAGGGTACATCGCCTGATGCAATCGCAAAGTCACATCCGCATCTTCAGCCGCATATTTTGATGCTTCCTCCAGCGGAATTTGATTGAAGGTGAGCTGTTTTTTCCCTTTGCCTGCGATTTCTTCAAACGTAGTCGTTTTATAACTAAGATGACGCTCTGCCAGACTGTCCATGTCATGCCGTCCTGCCACGCTATTCAGGACATACGACTCCAGCATGGTATCGAAAACGATGCCATTCAAAGCAATGTCATAACGGGCGAGGATACCACGGTCAAATTTCAGGTTCTGACCAATTTTGGGCAGGCCAGCATCTTCCAGCAACGGTTTTAAAGCCGCGAGAACATCATGCAGATCCAGTTGTTGTGGCGCATCCAGATAGTCGTGTCCCAGTGGCAGATAAGCTGCTTCAACTTCTGATTCTCCCGCTACAATAGCAAAAGACATTCCCACCAGATTAGCAGTCAGTGTATCAAGGCCGTCAGTCTCAGTATCAAAAGAGAATGCCGGTGCCAGCTTCAGCTTTTCAATCCACTCATCAAGGGATTGACGTTCAAGAATGGTTTGATAGTTTTCCGGTGAAATCTTAACCGCAGTTGGCGTAGCTACCACTGATTCTGATTTGGCATTGATATTAGCCGGTTTTTGACTATTACCCTCCAGCCAAGTGCCATTCTGTACGCCGTTAATCCAACGCTTGAATTCATAATGACTGAACAGCACCAACAGTTCATCCGCATCTGGTGGCACAACGGAAAGTTCCAGACAAGTTGTATCTAGCTCAACATCAGTTTTAATCGTTGCCAGTTTATATGAAAGATAGGCGACCTCTTTATGCAATTCCATTTTTCCGCTCAGCGTTTTGGCTCCACGGAAGCTGAGAGTGGCAATTTCATCAAGTCTGGTATAGATATCATCCAACCCGCCGAGGCCTTGCAATAATCCCAGTGCAGTTTTCTCACCAACACCCGGCACACCGGGAATGTTATCGGAAGAATCCCCCATCAGGGCGAGGAAATCGATGATCAGTTCAGGCGGAATACCATACTTTTCCGTGACTTCTTGCGGCCCTAAAATGGTATTGGTCATGGTATTAATCAGCGTGATATTCGGTGTCACCAACTGCGCCATATCTTTATCACCCGTGCTGATCAGGACCGAACGGCCTTCCTTTTCCGCCTGCAACGCCAATGTTCCGATGACATCATCGGCTTCGACACCCGGTATGACCAGAATTGGCAAGCCCATTGCCTTAACCATTTTGTGTAGCGGCTCAATCTGAGCACGCAAATCATCCGGCATCGGGGGGCGGTGGGATTTATATTCGGCAAATAACTCATCACGGAACGTTTTGCCTTTGGCATCAAACACAACCGCCACATGACTGGATCTATACTGCATGATTAAACTGCGCAGCATGTTCAGTACGCCATACATGGCGCCGGTCGGTTCTCCCGCACTATTCGTCAGTGGAGGAAACGCATGGTATGCACGATAAAGGTATGAAGAACCATCAACCAAAATCAGGGGATTGTCTGCTATCTGTACCATAAAATTTTCTTCGTCGTTCTGTGGGATGAATTGGAATGAATAAAGAATAGAATGCCATACTGCGTCGTTATAGACGAATTTTGCGAGAATTTTCTCGTACTAACCTGCATTTTATAACAAATATTTTGATGAGTGTTCTGTGGATAACTTTGTGCACAAAAAATTGGCACATAAAGCAGATTTATGTTTATCACTATAAAGAGTAATTAACAGGAGGTAAAAATCAATGAATTACAAGAAATATTAAGAAAATATTGCAATCACTTAAAAATCACCGACTTGTGGATATTACCGGAGTTTATGTTATGAAAGGGGCTTTTCAGCAAGTATTGTGCCAGCTTTATCATAGCTGACACAATGCCTATGTTATTTTATATTAGTGCCAGAGTTCTTGTTTCCTTTATGGCCTGGCCTGCGGCTTATTTTTTTGTCACCAGATAATTCACTGTTTCAGAGAAACTTTTTCCATAGTCCAGCACAGAAGTCCCTTCAACGCCGCCGTTGTTAATCAAGTATTTTCCATTGACAAATACTGCCGGAACGCCGCGCAATTCGAAATCCTTAGATGCCTGTCGCTCTTTAGCGGCTACAGATTGCACAATAAAACTGTTCAATGCAGCATCATATTCTTCACCCGGTACACCAGCCTTGATAAAGGCTTTGCGAATATCTTCCTTACTATTGATGCTTTGGCTTTTCTGAATACCCTCAAACAGAATTGGAGTGATTTTATCTTCAATCTTCATGACGATCGCAACCGCCCATGCATCCGTCAGATCTTTACCCAAAAGTCCCAGAAAATCGACATGATAACGCTCATGGGTCACACCTGCTGGCAGGTTTTTCTCAACAGTAGAAGGCACATGATAAACATTTTCAAACTGATAACAGTGCGGGCAATAAAAAGAGAAAAACTCCAAAACCTGTGGCTGACCCGCAACCGCTTTTTTTAATTCAGTATATTGTTTGCCTTCAGAAAAATCGGCAGCGGATGCATTGAATGCCATAAACGCGCCAACCAGTACTAGCCAAAATTTTCTCATAATGGTCTCCAGAAAGATTAATACATCGGGTTAAGCTGTAAAGGTTTTTCCTGTAACAGCTTTATTTGTTCGGAAAAAATATTTATTTGCGTATGCCAGAAATCACTGTCGGCCATCCACGGAAATGCTTTGGGAAAAGCCGGATCTTGCCAACGACGAGCAACCCAAGCCAAATAATAGACCATTCTCATCGCACGCAGCGGCTCTATCAGAGCCAGTGTCTTCGGATCAAAATCCGTAAACTGACTATATGACTCAAGCAAGATATCCAACTGAATCAGTCGTTCCTGCCGTGCCCCATTGAGCAGCATCCACAAATCCTGAACCGCAGGGCCATTACGGGCATCATCAAGATCAACAAACCATGCCTCATCACGCCACAAAATATTGCCGGCATGACAATCACCATGCAACCGCAATGCTGACCAGTCATTATGCCATTGACCTGCGACGGCTTTGTTCAACTCATCCAGCGCAGCAAGAAAACCTTTCTTATATTTAGCAGATATAAGTTCACATTCAGCCAAATATTGATACGGTTGATACAAATATTCATCAAGATTGAGGGTAGGACGTGCAGAAAAGGTTTTTTGGCGACCAATTTGATGCATTTTTCCCAGTAATCGGCCAACATCTTCCAACTGGTCAAAATTGTCCAATTCGTACTGACGTCCCCCCACACTGGGGAAAATGGCAAAACAGAAACCACCATACTCCAACACCGTCTGCCCATCAAACATCAGCGGAGCGGCAACCGACAAATCAGCCTGCTGCAAGTCATGCGCGAAATCATGTTCCTCTTGGATCTGCTGCCTGCTCCAACGCATGGGACGATAAAACTTCACGACATAGCGTTTACGGTTTTCATCCATGAACTGATAAACGCGATTTTCATAACTATTCAGTTCAGTCAGACCAGAATCAATGTACAAGCCAGACTGCACTATGGCATCCATAATCAAATCCGGCGTAATATTCTGAAAATTAAAAGCCTTTGGTTCCATCACTACACGATTCTCTCTTTATCAGTCTTTAATAATGCCTCGGGCACGCAACAAAGCGGTCTTAAAATCTTCTTCATAATCTTTTTTCAGGCCGGGAATTTCTGCATGGCTATCCGTACCGCGCATTTTCAGGTGATAAATCAGAACATCATCCGTTAACTCAGCCAACGGTCCTTTGAAACCCGCTTCATCAGCTTGTTTTTGCAAGAGTTCCACCAGATTTAAATCCGGCTCATTCTCCCATACCGGATGTAAAAGTTCGATCACTTCGTTGAGGCGCTGACACTTCATTTTTAATTCCTAATTTAACTATATAAATTAACAAGGTTAACGGTTTTGAGAAAGAATTGGTCTGTCAATCGACGTAAAGGTTATACTTCCCCCTCAAAGCAGCATCGTTAGATATTGATTTACAATGGTTATATATACTTAAAAAAATTTCATTGCCCAATATCAGGTAATTTAACATGACGCAGACAAAAATCAGTGGCGCAATTCTGGCTGGGGGACTATCCACCCGAATGGGGGGAAATGACAAAGGATTGTTACAATTCGATGGCTCACCATTGTACCAACATATCGCCGCAAAATTGCAGCCACAGGTTCATGAGCTATTAATTAATGCCAATCGTAATCTGGGGACTTATCAACAAAGTGGTTATCCCATCATACCGGATATCGTTACCGATTTTTCCGGGCCGCTGGCGGGTATGCTGTCGGTTTTGAAAAACGCCATCAATGAATGGGTGGTGTTTGTTCCCTGTGACGTACCTGATTTCCCCGAAGACCTCGTCGCAAAACTGTGGCATTACAAACAACACGCTTGGGCTGCTTATGCCCATGACTGCAAACGCGCCCACCCGACCTTAGCTCTGATGCACCGCAGCCTGATCCCCCGATTGGAAAGCTACCTTGCACTGGGGGATAGAAAACTCATGTTTTTTATGCAGATGATTAAGGCAAAAGCCGTCTATTTTCCTGATCCCAATGCATTCACTAACTTAAATACACTTGAAGAATGCCATAACTGGGAATTCCACCATTGGGATAAGTTCCAGGAATCAGCATGAGTCATAGTATCAACGGGACAATACCGTCTAATACCATATCGTCTAATACAATACTGCCCATGCTGGGTATCACCGCTTATAGTGGGACAGGCAAAACGACGCTATTAAAACAGCTCATCCCATTATTGCGCCGACAACATATCCGCGTTGGGCTTATTAAACATACCCATCACAATATGGATGTGGATAAACCGGGCAAAGACAGTTATGAACTGCGCAAAGCAGGAGCAGCCCAAACATTGGTCGCCAGTCAGCAACGCTGGGCACTGATGACAGAAACACCGGATCTGCCCGAGCTGGATCTGCAATACCTCGCCAGCCAGTTCGACGCGAATTTACTGGATCTGATACTGATTGAAGGATTCAAGCAAGAGCCTATCCCGAAAATAGTACTTTACCGGGATGGTCTGAACCATACCGTTAATGAGCTACTTGATCCCTATGTCATTGCAATTGCCAGTAATATTCTCCTGACTACATCACTTCCACAGCTTGATATCAATCAACCGGAGCAGGTATCAACGTTTATTATTGAATGGCTATATTCACAAAAAATACGAGGGTATTGATTATGATGAATACAGTAAAAACAGGAAAAATAAAATCCGGCAATATCACAGTATGGGATGTTGAAAATATAGAAAAAATTTTATCCGATATCAGTCGTTTCAATTTAAATACCGTCAATGTACCTATCCAAATAGATATTCCGGATGTTACCTCCTCTATTATGGCCGTTAATCAATCTCAGAAGAAAAAAGCCATTACTCTAATTGAGGAGTTATTGCGCCATAATATCCAAATTATTGTTGAACCTTTCCCATTCATTCAACAAGGCGGAATCGGTGAAACAGAATGGAATCCGAGTAACATCAATGATTTCTTCTGGCATTGGAAAACCATCGTTTTACAGGACATTCTGACGTCAATCACCAATCAATATACTATTTACGGACTGAAAATCGCCTCCAACTTTGTCAATATGGAATATGCGGAAGGCTATTGGAATGATGTCATCGATTTTGTCCGCCGACAATACCAAGGCAATGTGCTATACCAGATGAATTGGTGGGTAACCGCGATTTGGGACTCTATCTACGAAAAAAGATTTATCGAGAAAATTAACCGCCCTTATTTAAAAAGAGTCGATATTGTCAGCATTGATAGTTGGTTCGAGGTTTCAGATAAGAATATTCCTTCTTATACAGAAACAAAACAAAGTTTATTCTCAACAACAGTTTATAACCGCGAACAAAATATCATTCAACAACTCGAACAATTACATCAGGCGACAGGAAAACCGGTCTATTTTGGTGGTTTTAATATTCCGGCCCGTGAATTAGGTCTGAAATACCCTTGGAACCCAGATGTTTCAGCCGTGTTCTCAACAGACGTTCAAATTAACGGATGGCGGGCTTATAGAGAAGTATTGGAAATAAAATCCTATTTTAAAGGATTTTCAATCTGGTTTATTGGCTCTCATGATACGAATCATGCTTATCAGATCCACTCTGAAGCAGCCGAGAAAATCATCTCTGGATGGTATGAAAAATAAAATAACGATAAAAGAGAAACTCAACAATGAAAGATCCTATTCGCGATGCCTCGCTGTCTGCGGTGAAAATAGCAAGTGAAATCGCGTACGACTACGTCAGTGAAGTACGAAACCAACGGGTATTTCCCGACGCCGATGCGTTATCAGGTTTACAAAATTTCGATAAGCCTTTGCCCCAACAAGGAACCAACTGCCAACAAGTACTTGAACAGCTCCATGCATACGGCTCTCCCGCAACCGTGGCGACAACAGGAGGCCGATATTTCGGCTTGGTTGTCGGTGGCTCAACACCTGCCGCTATGGGAGCTAACATCATAAGCAGCGCCTGGGATCAAATAGCATTAATGGAATCATCCTCTCCCGTTGCTAATGAATTAGAAAAGATCGCAGGGCGCTGGGTTTTAGAGCTATTGAATTTATCATCCGAGGCATTTGTCAGCTTTGTGACGGGTACAACAATGGCGCATGTCAGCGCCTTGTCCACCGCACGAAATTACCTGTACCAGAAACAAGGTTATGACATGGCAGAACAGGGATTACACCGTGCGCCAGAATTAAAAGTTGTATTATCCGAAGAAGCACATATCTCTGTTTTAAAAGCATTGCGATTGCTGGGTTTTGGTCGTTCACAATTCATTTTTGTGCCTTGCGATCGTCAAGGACGAATTATCGAGAGTGCCGTTCCAGAATTTTCAGACAACATGATTCTGGTGTTACAGGCCGGTAATGTTAATTCCGGCAGTTCAGATAACTTTAATGCCCTGATCCCAAAAGCCAAAAAAGCGGGCTGCTGGGTACATATTGATGGCGCTTTTGGCCTTTGGGCGCGGGCATCAAGAGAAAAATCCGCATTAGTCGAGGGAGTTGAAGCTGCCGATTCTTGGGCTGTGGATGCCCATAAATGGCTCAATACTCCCTACGATTGCGGCATGTGTATCGTGCGCCATAAGCAGGCACTCAGAGAGGTAATGACCACTTCTGCGGCATATGTAGCAACGCAAGATATGTGGCAGGCAAAAGATATGTTGCCGGAATTCTCCCGCAGAGCCAGAGCTGTCGAAGTATGGGCGGCAATCGCAGAACTCGGCTCTCAGGGAATCGAAGATCTGGTCGAACGCTGCTGCCTGTATACACAAATGCTGGCTGAGGAATTGGAATCACTCGGTTTCAACATCCTCAATGACATTGTTCTGAATCAGGTAGTCGCGTGTTTACCCGATGTCACCCTACAACGTGCGATGCTACAAAAGATACAGCAATCCGGTGAATGCTGGTTTGGTCAAACAACATGGCAAGGACAGGAAGCCATCCGGCTCAGCGTCAGCTCTTGGGCTACTACAGAAGAGGATATTCAGCGCACCTTGCAGGCGATTGCAGTTGCTATTGACGAGTTGAAACAACAGGCCATTTAAATTCGATAAAAAATTAAACGCCCTGATGGGTAACATCAAGGGCGTTATTTCAGTTTTCAAGTCTCAAGTTTCAAGTTTCAGGCAACTGCCCTTTATTGCCCTTCCGGCATCAAACCAACAAACGTCGTTTTCTTACGTGACTCACTCATCAACGCTTCCAGCTTTTCAACACAGCGCAGGTAATGAGGTGTTTTCTTGTGTGCCGCAACGGCCGCTTCATCGGTATAGGCTTCATAAATATAGAAACGAGTCGGGATATTTTCGTCACGCAGCACATCAAAACGTAAATTACCCGGTTCTTTAACCGAACCGAGATGATTATCCCTGAATACCTCAATAAACTCGTCGATTTTGTCGGCTTTAACATTAACCTCAACTAATGTGACGTGCATATTATTCCCCCTTGGCCTTTTCACTCAGAAACAGTTCATAGGCCTGAGCGGGTTTCTCGTTGTGATGCACTACCGCTTGCACCGCTTTCAGCATTGCAACAGGCGCTTCGGACTGGAAAATATTTCGTCCCATATCCACACCGGATGCGCCCTGATCAATTGCCTGATAGCACATCTCAAGTGCATCCAGCTCCGGCAGTTTCTTACCACCCGCAATCACAATCGGAACCGGGCAACCCGCCGCGATCCGTTCAAAACCAGTATCGACATAATAGGTTTTGATAATATTCGCGCCCATTTCCGCCGCAATGCGGGTTGCCAGCGAGAAGTAACGTTGGTCACGCGCCATATCTTTACCGACACCCGTTACTGCCATCGTTGGCATGCCATAACGAGCCCCCTGATCCACCAGCTTGATAATATTCTTGATGGATTGGTGTTCGTGCTCCGAACCGATATAAACCTGTGCAGCCACGGCGCAGACATTGAGTCGAAGCGCATCTTCCATTGCGACCGCGACAGCTTCATTGGAAAGCTCTGTCAGAATAGAGTTAGCGCCGGACGCACGCAGCACTACGGGTTTATTGGTTGCAGGCGGAACCTGACTACGCAGAATGCCACGAGTACACATCAGCACATCGGTATGTTCAAACAATGGGGCGATATTAATATCGATACGCTCCAAGCCCGTCGTTGGTCCCTGAAAATAACCGTGGTCAAACGCCAGCATAACCGTTCTATTGGTGGCCGGATTAAAAATCCGGGACAAGCGGGATTGCATACCCCAATCCAGTGCCCCGCAGCCTTTCAGTTCAAACAGCGTATTCTTTTGCGGTGTATCAATTCCAAAATCTTTACCGTCTTTGATATCATCTAAATCTGCCATTTCTCCCTCCAAAAAGGTATCAGCGACAAGCTATATGTCAGTTCTATGAATCAGAAATCGTCTTGGTTAGAAATCATATTGATTGATATTGTCTTTGGTGAAAATCACCCGCTCCGGCATGACGACGATGCCATTACCTTTCGCTTCATAACGATACCCTTGTACACTGTTAGGTGAAATTTCAACATTGCCAATATCAGGAATATTTAATTTATCTCCCACATTCAGATCGCCTTTTTGCAGCATCTCATTGGCAATATGAATGGCTATCCTGCCCTGCTTAACCACATCCCACAGAGCGAACTGTTTGACCGTGCCATTTTCAACATAAGGGCGCATCACATTCGGAGTACTGAATCCGACAATCGCGACATCCTGACGTTTCAGATTTTCTGCTGCCTGAGCCGCTGCTGGCAGAGCATTAGCATCCGGTGCAATAATCGCATCCAAATCTCCCCACGCTTTCAAAATACCTTCCGCAGTCTGCAAAGATTTTGTAGCATCGTTATATCCAAGCCGTGTAGTAACAATTTCCCAGTTAGGATGTTCCTCTGTAATTTTGATCTTAGCTTCTCGCACCCACTGGTTTTGATCAGTCACCATTGGACTGGAATAAAAAAATGCCACTTTCGCGTTTTCTTTTTTTATCTGATTAGCGGCCATATCCACCAGAAGCCCCCCCAACTGTTTTGGCGTTCCCTGATTAATATAGATAGAACGGCATTCTGGTGATGTATCTGAATCCCACGTCAATACCTTGACACCCCGCTGCATGGCGCGTTTCAAGGCGGGACACAAACCATTTATTGACACTGCCGATACCACAATCGCGTTATAGCCTTGATTAACAAATTTATTGATAAGCTGAACCTGCTCCAGCATGCTTGACTCTGTTGGGCCACCGTAAGTAACTTCAACACCTAGTCTCTTACCGGCTTCTACCGCACCTTGACCAGCGCTGGTAAAAAATCCCACACCGACCAATTTAGGAATAAATGCAATCTTCTCTGCCGCCTGTGCCCAAGAAATACATACCAAACTTAATGCAACAGCCACAACTAGCTTTTTCATTGTTGCTCCTTTCATGCCTATCTCCGTCTATTCTTGTTTCAATACCATTTATGTTTCAGGATAACCTTTTACGTTTCAGAAATATGTTATTGTGAAACAAAAACCTGTCGGCATTATTACCAATTACAAATTTAATGACGATACAGAGAAATAGAATTCCCTATCAAAGAAACTGTTGACTCATCTAAAATCAAAATATAGGAATTACACCTAGCGTGCTCTCAACTAATAGCTAATCTGCCAAATTCAAACTATCTGTTGGTACTCTCAACCCAATTTGGCACTCAAATTGGGTTGATGATTTCTACATTCGACAATTCAATGCCAGCAATGATTTTCATCAGCATTGAGAATTTTAATCTAGTAATACATGCAATTGTCCCAACATCAATGTGAAACCGATTTGTTTCAACACTATCAAACAGAGAGTTGCTTAATGATCCATGGCTGGCAAAAGTGGCATGCATTCATGGTGCAGGGAAAGAGAATTATCTGTATGAATAGTGGTATTGCTCTGTGACATCACATTCCTCATAGCATGAAGAGTTTACGTTTCTAACACCGATATCAAATATGAATATTTATTTATTTTAAATACATTTATTCACCAATGTCATTCAAAAAGCAAGGTTATCTCAATGCTCAGATCACGTTTTGTGAGAAAATTTTTAATAAAATTTAAATATGTTCAAAAACTTCTTGGGAGTCCTATAGTACATTAGTGATTCTCATACTTATTCTTTCCTTGTAGATAAAAGAAATTATTATGTCGATCAAATCAATGAAGAAACTATCAGCAAGATGCGTATTACCCGAGGAAATTGACTATTTAGGAAACAATATGGATGAAGAAGAACTCATGGCCCGTATCGCCTGGTTTTACTATCACGATGGCCTGACACAAGGGGACATCGGGGAATTACTTGGCATCAGTCGCCTCAAAGTCTCCCGTTTGCTGGAGAAAGGACGGCAGTCTGGCATGATCCGCGTTCAGATTAATTCACGCTATGAAGGATGTCTGGCGCTGGAAAATGCCTTGCAAAAACGTTTTAGCCTCAAACAAGTTCGCGTATTGCCCACTCTTGACTGCATAACTACAAATGCTCGTCTCGGTGTCGGTGCAGCTGATCTATTAATGATGCTAGTTGACTTTCGCCAGTTGTTGGCGATTGGATTTGGCGAAGCCCCCATGTGCACGTTGCAGCATCTGAGTGGTTTTATCTCATCTCAGCAAATTAGGTTGGTGACACTGTCCGGCGGAGTTGGCTCTTACATGACTGGCATAGGTCAGCTCAATGCTGATTGTCCTGTCAGCATCATTCCTGCACCTCTGCGAGCCTCTACCCGTCAAGTCGCGGCAACGTTTCGCGAGGAACACAGTGTACGGGATATGATTCTGACTGCCTGTGCCGCTGATATTGCTGTCGTCGGAATTGGTGCGATCAACCAGAAGCATCAAGCAACTATCATGCGTTCCGGCTATATCAGCGATGGGGAACAATTGATGTTTGGCCGCAAAGGCGCGGTCGGGGATATTCTTGGTTACTTCTTCAATGAGGAAGGTAGACTGGTCAGCGATATGGAGATCCATCAGGAACTGATCGGTATCTCTTTGCCGGAACTGAAAACCATCCCGAACGTGATTGGTGTGGCAGGAGGCATCGAGAAAGCGGAGGCTATCGTTGCTGCACTGAGAGGAGGTTATATCAACTCACTAGTGACAGAAGAACAGACCGCAAAAGCTATGCTGACTTGATCGACTAATAATATCTATCCATTCCCTGCGCCATATCGAATAAGAATATAACGACAGACGAGGATAGCATCATGAATCAACTCGCTTATGTTCAACCATCAGGGAAGTATCTGATGGCGCTTGATGCAGGAACTGGCAGTATCCGTGCAGTTATATTTGATCTCGAAGGGAATCAAGTCGCCGTCGGACAGGCTGAGTGGATACATCAGCCTGTACCGAATGTTGCTGGTTCTATGGAGTTTGACCTGAAAAACAACTGGCAGCTGGCCTGTCAATGCATCAGGCAGGCACTGCAAAAATCAGGACTGCCCGCCAACGCGATTCAGAGTGTTGCCGCCTGCTCAATGCGAGAGGGAATCGTTCTTTATAACCGTAATGGCAATCCCATCTGGGCCTGTGCTAACGTGGATGCTCGTTCCAGCCATGAAGTCAATGAGCTAAAAGAGCTATATAACAATACGTTTGAGTATGACGTCTACCACTACTCCGGCCAAACTCTGGCACTGGGTGCCATGCCTCGCTTACTTTGGCTGGCACATCACCGCCCTGACATCTATCAGCAGGCCAGCACACTGACGATGATCAGCGACTGGCTGGCTTATATGCTGAGTGACGAGCTGGCTGTTGATCCTTCCAACGCCGGAACCACGGGAATGCTGGATTTAGTCAGTCGTGATTGGCGTCCAAACCTGCTGGAAATGGCCGGATTGCGTTCCGATATCCTCTCCCCCGTAAAAGAAACAGGCACTTTACTCGGTTATATCACGGAAAAAGCAGCAGCAGAGTGTGGCCTGACCAGCGGTACACCAGTAATTATGGGCGGTGGTGACGTGCAACTTGGTTGTCTCGGCATTGGTGTCGTCAAACCTGCCCAAACTGCGGTACTTGGCGGCACATTCTGGCAACAAGTCGTCAACCTGCCTGAGCCGATCACCGATCCGAACATGAATATCCGCATTAACCCACATGTCATCCCCGGCATGGCACAGGCAGAATCCATCAGCTTCTTTACTGGCCTTACCATGCGCTGGTTCCGCGATGCTTTCTGTGCGGAAGAAAAACTGCTGGCAGAACGGCTGGGTGTTGATACCTATAGTCTGTTGGAAGATATGGCGGCACGGGTTCCTGCTGGTTCTTATGGTGTGATGCCGATTTTCTCGGATGTGATGCGCTTTAAATCGTGGTATCACGCCGCGCCATCTTTCCTCAATCTCTCGATAGATCCGGAAAAATGCAACAAGGCAACGTTATTCCGGGCGCTGGAAGAGAACGCAGCTATCGTCTCGGCGAGTAACCTCGATATGGTTTCGGCATTCTCAGGCGTTCAGGCCGACTCTCTAGTATTTGCGGGGGGTGGCGCGAAAGGAAAACTTTGGTGTCAGATTTTGTCTGATGTTACCGGATTGCCGGTACGAGTTCCGGTAGTTAAAGAAGCGACAGCGTTAGGCTGTGCGATTGCGGCGGGTGTAGGCGTTGGGTTATATGACTCCATGCCCGCAACAGGAGAAAGATTGGTGCGTTGGGAACGGGAATATCAGCCTAATTTAAGCCACCGTGAAATTTACCAGAAAGCGAAAAAAGATTGGCAAGCCGTGTATGCAGGCCAACTACATTTGGTAGATGATGGATTAACGACGTCGTTGTGGAAAGCACCGGGGTTGTGATCCCTCATTGACGAGATAAAACAGAGCAAGTGTGGCGGCTTGCTCAACTATACTAAAGGCTTTATTCTTACAAAAACAATTGGATAGGAATTCGCCATGTTTACCACTTTAGACCTAACAAATTTTGGTGCTTTCAAGCAGGCCGAATTTAAATTTGCTTCTGGAATAAACGTCTTTATTGGTGAAAACGGCACCGGTAAAACACACCTGATGAAACTCCTGTACTGTGTACAGCAGCAAGGTCACAGTTCCGATACTTTAAAAAAGAAACTAGCCAATGTCTTTCGCCCAAGTGGCGGTAATGTTTCAAGATTAGTAACACGTAAAAAAGGTTCAACCAGCGCATCAGTCACTATTGATGGCTCATATGATGGCTCATCTCATAAGTCTTTAACGATTAAATTTGATAATACCCGCCACAATCACTTCAATATAGAAGGTGGGCTTGATTTATCTGACGCCCCGGTCTTTATTCCCGTGAAAGAAGTGTTGTCGTTTGCACCGGGATTTATTTCGTTATATGACAAATATGAACTGGCATTCGAAGAAATCTATTACGACATTGTAAAACAAGCCTACTTGCCTGCCCGCAAAGGCATGCCACTCAAAGATGAACAGCCTTTGCTTGAATTGATCCGAAAAACAGTGGGGGGACGCGTTAGTCTTAATGGTGACGAATTTCAACTGACTTCAGGTAACTCTAAATTAGAAATGTCTCTTGTCGCCGAAGGGCATCGCAAATTAGCTTTAATTTGGCAGCTCATCCACAATGGTTCCCTGTTCAGTAATAACACCCTATTTTGGGATGAACCAGAAGCTAACCTTAATCCCTCTTTGATGCAGAATGTGGCCAGAATACTCGTAATGCTTGCCGAACGTGGTGTACAAGTATTTGTTGCTACGCATAATTATGCTTTTTTGAAAGAACTCGAATTTGCTAGGCAGCACAATGAATCCATACGTTATTTTGCATTGGAAAAAACCAAACATGATGGCGTCATAAGCCATACGTTTCAACATTATAAAGACGTAGCACCCAATAAGATTGCTGATGAATATTTACGTCTGTATGACCTTGAGATTCAACATTCATTAGGAAATGCAAAATGACAATACAAATGTATCCTGAATGGATTGAAGGTGATCTCTATTTTGATTTTTCTAAAGCACAGTCTGTAAAGAAGCTGGATGCCAAAGGCACGGATGGTCATGGCCTAAGCCACTTACTTAAATCCGTCGATTTTGTCGTCGAGTGGTCAAACCAACTTTGGTTGATAGAAATAAAAGATCCTGAAAAGTGAATCTTACTCCAAAGTCTATTTAAACAACATCAACTGTTTCAAAGACTCACAGAATAATATTAATTCTGCTCAGCCACCAAAATCGCCCGAGTATCTGGCTCCAGTGCTTTGAAGACATGCTCCAGATCCGCCGGATAACAGATATAATCACCTTCACCTAACTCTACCGGCGCTTCCGTTAACCCTACCAATGCACGTCCATGTGTGATGATAATGTGTTCCACTGAACCCGGTGGATGCGGTTGAGAAATCCGATCGGCTCCCGGCTGTGTCATCAACAAATAGATATCACGACGGGCACCCGGCGGGCAGGTTGCCAACAAAATCGCCTGATAATCCGCCTGCTCCGCGACCACTTTAGTCCCTTCACCCCGCCTGATCACCTGCGTCATGCCATTACCTCAATCGTTCATTAAAAAGAACGTAACGTTCAATTTGGATAACATTAACTTGGATGACATTGTATGTTCATTCATTATTTCTCCTGTCTGACAGGCGATATTAAAAAAGCGATATTTCTGGTCTGTCTGGCTGCAGGAATCGTCGGTATTTCCTACGGTTCACTGGCTATGGCATATGGTTTTCCTTTATGGGTTCCACTTGCGTTATCCACGTTAGTGCTGGCTGGCGCATCAGAATTTATGTTTATTGCCTGGAGAAAAGTACCGCTGATTGTTGTGATTCTGGTTGCGGCAAGCGTGACAGCATTGCTGCGTTATGCAGGTATAAGGCTAAAAAACACTGCCGCATATAGCGGCAGGTGATAAATACAGCATTCTTATCTAAGCAATTAATCAACGACAGCGTTCATAACAATCTCAGGTACCGTTGGGCGCCCATTAACTAAACACGTCGCCACAAATGTTGCATCGGCATATACGATGCCATCAACCAAAATTTGTTGCTCAAAATTGATCCGATTACGTTTTTCGTTCTTGGTAACCTTACAAGTGGCTTCCATTTTATTGCCTTTTTTCAGGCTCTTTCTAAAGCGCAGGTTATATTCAAGAATCATGTGCATACGCCCAAGCCTGAATTCTTCTTCCAAGTCCAAACCTAACGCTTCTTTCATGAAGGCATGTCGCGCCCATTCCAAATAAAATGGGTAATAGAGGCCATCCACAACACCTTGAAAATCGAGATGCTGCTCATCAACAAAATACTCTTTGGAAAACATCATAGATCCTTAAAATAGTTCAACAAGGCAAATCTCATAGGAAGAATGAGACTCTCAAAGTCCTTTTTCGAAGTCTCTTCCCCCGTACATATATTTATCGCCATACTCTTATCGTCGGTTAGGCCATAAATCAAACTGATACCGTGGAATATATTATGCTTCCTTCTTTCTTTATCGATGAAATTATTGACATCGTTTTTTAACACATCATCCCATATAACCGTACTGACATCCCCACCCTTTATTTTTGTTAGTTCCAGACCAATTTTTATTAATAGGCTATCTTTATACTTCCCATCATAATAAAATTTTTGGTCCCAACTAGCATAGCCATTACTCTGATGAGCAGATACATTATTATTTTCAACTAATAAGGTAGATACATAGGTAATACGCTCAAAATTATTCAGGAACCTAATGACTTCATTACTATAACGATGAAATTCTATTTTTATTTTTTTTGAATCCACTTCACCCTCCTACATTCTGCAACATTAGACTTGGTTAAGATGAATATCAGGGGATCCAACACCGGAGAAGTTAAATTTCTATACCCCATGGGTTAACAGACATATATTAAACACAATAAAATAACTCACTCTACATATGCAAAAAGGCCAGAATAATCTGGCCTTTTATTTTCAAGAATAAGCAATTGTATTTTCTACGCTAACTTCGCATAGTCACAAACTCTTCCGCCGCTGTCGGGTGGATAGCAACCGTATTGTCAAAATCCTTTTTCGTCGCCCCCATTTTCAGCGCAACCGCAAAACCTTGCAGGATCTCATCCATACCAAAACCGATACCGTGAATGCCAACGATTTTTTCGTTTGCTCCCGCGCAAACCAGTTTCATGCGGCATGGCTGACGGTGCTGCGTCACAGCAGTGTACATCGCGGTAAAGGATGATGTATAAACCTTAACCTGATCGTCGCCATACTGCGCCTTTGCCTCTGGCTCCGTCAAACCGACTACACCAATTGGCGGATGGCTGAATACTACCGTTGGCACATTGGTGTAATCTAAATGCTCTTCAGGTTTGTTATTAAACAGACGCTCTGACAAACGGCGTCCCGCCGCAATCGCGACAGGCGTTAACTCCACCGCGCCCGTGTTATCACCAACCGCATAAAGACCATTAACATTGGTATTCTGATATTTGTCGACTTGGATATAACCTTTCTCATCCAGCTCAACACCAGTTGAGGCCAGATTCAGATTATCCGTCATCGGTTCACGCCCGATTGCCCAAATCAACGAATCAACCGTTTGTTCCCGGCCATCCTGCAATTGAACCGTCAGACTGCCATCACTATTTTTAATCACGGACTTTAAGATTGCTTCCGTATGCAGTGTTGGCCCTTCGTTTTTAATCACTTCCAGCAACGTATCCACGATCAATGGATCAAAAGAACGCAACGGTGCATGTTTACGGACAAACAAGTGAGTCTCACTGCCCAGCGCATTCAGAACACCTGCGATTTCCACTGCAATATAGCCAGCTCCCACCACAGCAACACGCTTCGGCATTTCATCCAGTTCAAAGAAGCCATCTGAATCAATACCATATTCTGCACCGGGGATCTCAGGACGCATCGGACAACCGCCCGTCGCAATCAGAATATGGTCAGCCGTGATTTTTTCGCCATTCACCTCAATGGTATGAGCATCAACAAAGCGAGCAAATCCCTGAATGACATCGACCTTATTATTGCCTAATACACGCTCATACGATTGATGAATGCGATCAATATAGGCCGTGCGACTGGCAACCAGTTTCTTCCAGTCAAAACGATTGACCGTCGTATCAAAACCATAGTCGGGACCATATTGATGAATAGACTCCGCAATCTGGGCAGCATGCCACATCACTTTCTTCGGTACACAGCCCACATTGACACAAGTTCCGCCCAATGCTTTTGCTTCAATCAGGGCGCATTTTTGCCCATACATGGCGGCACGGTTAATGGAAGCAATGCCACCACTGCCGCCACCAATTGCAATATAATCGTAATGTTTACTCATCATAAGTTACTTCCGTCTAATCAATTAACTTACTGGATAAAGTTCAACCTGACGCTTATTATTACAAAAAGTTATCACCTGCTGTGGACGATTCTGGCTCTTATTGCCATAGACCACAGCTATTAAGTGATTTCGCTAAGCTGAACTCTTACCTTATTCAGGTACGATCCACTCCACTAAGGTATGTCCCGTACCTTCAGGAATCAGTACCTGATTGAGCCATGGCAAGACAGCTTTCATCTGCTGTTCCAATTTCCACGGCGGATTAATGACAATCATGCCTGAAGCCGTCATACCACGCTGATCACTGTCAGGGCGCACGCCAAGCTCAATCTGCAAAATCTTGCGGATACCTGTCGCTTGCAGATCTTTCACCATCCGTTTAATCTGCTGGCGCAGCACAACGGGATACCACAGCGCATAAGTGCCGGTTGCAAAACGCTTATATCCTTCCTGAATACCTTGAACGACATTCTGATAATCCGACTTCAACTCATAAGGCGGATCGATTAGCACAAACCCACGGCGGCTTATTGGCGGCAATTTTGATTTCAATTGCTGATAGCCATCTTCACGCAGGAGACGTGTACGTTCGTCCCGTGAAAACTCCGTGCGTAACAGAGGAAAATCACTGGAATGCAGTTCACTCAGATTCAGCTCATCATATTCCCGCAATAAATGACGGGCGATCAGCGGAGAGCCCGGATAATAGCGCAGAGAACCCTTTTGATTCAGCGCCTTCACAACACTCATGTACGCAGCCAATTCCTCGGGGATATCATCACGCTGCCAGATACGGGCAATACCGTTCAGATACTCTCCCGTACGCTCCGCATGTTCGCCGCTCAATTGATAACGACCAGCACCCGCGTGAGTATCCAGATACAGGAAAGGTTTTTCTTTGGTTTTAAGTGATTCAATGATCAGGCTTTGCACCGTGTGCTTCAACACATCAGCGTGATTGCCGGCATGGAAGCTGTGACGATAACTTAACATTAATTTATTTCCTATTGATTTTTAATAAGTTTTAGTTTCATACAAGGCGAATAAATCAATTTATTACCCCACATATTACCCCACAAGTCATTGCACGAGCACTAAAACACAATAAAGCATAGTAACAAAGTACATGCCGTCATAGCATCTTAAAAAGAGTAAATGTAGGCTAAAGAGGTGAAGTGTGGGGAAACAGATTACCCCACAGGGAGAAAATGAGGCCAGAGTGCTAATCAATGGGTTTAATGCGTGACCAAATTCTGTTTTTAAGTCCATTTAATTGTCATACTTGAATAAGTACCACTACTTATTTTAATATTCTAAATTAAAAATAAATTTCGATTTAATCTGATAAATTTGGGATAGCTATGCGATTTACTCATGACAAAAAAATCAGGAAGTCAATAATTAAACTATTTACACTTACAGAACAAGTTACCTTACTCAAAAGTTTTGCATTAGTAAAAAATGAAACATCAGATGATTTTACCAGTTGGATAAAATGGCTGGCCTATGAAAATATGGAATCTGTAAAACGAGCCACTCTATTTTTTATTATAATCGCCATTGCATTATATATAATGACCTCCAAAACCAATTGGTTAAATTACCTTTTCCCTATCTATTTATCCGTTTCCTTTTTGAGAATATTAGAACAAGCTAAAAACATCGGTTACAGTTATTCCATAGGTATAAAACTGTTTTTATTCGCTCTCACTAACAGAATATTTTTCAAGCCTCGATCAGAACACAACTCTAGTGAACCGATAAACAAAAAAAGAAAAAAAATCTATATAGAGAAAAATACTAAATTAAGAAAATTAATTATAAAAACGTTCACATTTAAAGAACAATTGGCTTTAATTAGAAATTTCTCTTTTGAAAGAGAAACAACTGATGGAAATTTTCTTGCCTGGATAATAATAGATTCCGATGCTTCTTTTTCATCATCAAGAATGATGCTAATTTGTATTTTTATTCTTTTTATAGTAACCATAATACAACAACCTGACGCAATATATTATATATCTATTATTTTTCTTATAGTTATGCTACCTATTAGCATATTAACTCCTATAATTTTAAATCACTGCATCACAGGTTATAAATTCATTACCTGCATAAAATTATCTTATTTTCAAATAAAAGTGAAACTTTCTAAATTATAGTTCATTCTTATTATTAATTATGTTAGGTTAATCAGATAAATCACCTGATTAACTTATCTTGTGGCCAAAATACTATTCTCGTCTAATTGTAAATGAATGAACAATAATATACACAAGGCGGAGTTACCTAAGATACCATAATACATGCTGCTGCTTTTCTCCCCGACCAATACAGAACACAAAAAATCAAGAAATGAATATAAAGATACTTAGCCATGAGTATCAAATTATAATTACAAGTATCATTTTATCTCATGGCTGATTTCACTGAAATAGAACTATTCAATGGAAACTTTACGTACTGTCCGTTCAATAGGCTGACCATCGCCATCAAAATATCGACTAGGCCAAATCTCCGAAGGATGGATTCCGAGGTAATCAGCAATAATCCATTCCCCTTTAGGCCATGGCCGACTGAGAGTATTTGCCAATGTTGATGAACTGAGTCCTGATTCACGGGAAACAGCCGCTAAGGTTGTACCACGTTTACGTAATGCAGCAATAATATCAGCTTGATGCCAGTCATTTTTAACGTTATTCATTCTTGCTACCCCTTCCATTAATTGAAAAAATTGATGGTGGCGATTCAAGCAAGGTTTGCAGACCGGTCACGAATTCCGGCGAGGCATTAACCTCCCCTGCCTGAATCACCATTGAAAGGGTGATAGCGGGCACTGGTAGAAACTTCCTACCAGTGATTCGTGATACAAGGCTGCAAAACCTTGACCATCGGATTTTGCCGATGGCGGGGCTACTTTAATGAATTGGTTTATCAAATTTAATAAGTGAACCAGTAAAACAGCTTAACTTTTTACGTTATATCCCATTGAATATGTTAAGGCGCTCTTGCTGCTCTTCACTTAAGCTAAACGCAAACTCTTCATGCTCTATCTGCCATGTGCCAAAACTCATCAGGAACGCAATCGCAGGGTCGATTTTATTCGCGGATTTCTTCTTGTTCGGTTTGATATTGGCGTTCGCGTCGGTTTCCATCACGACATTGGACATTGCCCACGCGAGCACTGGATCGCTGTTGTGGCGAATAACTTTGCGGTTAACGAATACCTCAGCCGATTTCACCACCGGACTAAAGCGCTGATAGGTTTGTGGGAACGGCTCAACATCCAATCCGACGCCCTGCAATTGAGTGCGTAAATGCGTAGCGTTCCACGTATCAAAACCCACCAGCTTGATATCAAATTGCTGGCTGTCATTGAGAATATCATCACGGATACGGTCATAATCAATGCAATCGCCTGCGGTGGTGCGTATCCAGCCTGCTTGCACCCATTGACGATAAACCGCCCGATTCTTATTGGCGGGGTTTTGTAACTGGGCTTCAGGCAGACACTCATTCAGCAAATAATCGACCGGATGGTCACTCAACCATTCGCGGGATTCTTTGCCGTTCTGGTGCTGAACCCGATAGAGATAGCAGGGCATGGAGGCCACCGCTTCACTAATCACCGTCACGGCATTCATCACAGCGGGTAAACCTTCTGCCGTAGATGGAGAAACATGCTCGCCTGATTTGGTATTAGCCATGCCTGCCAGAGAAAAAAATTCATCCAGCGTCATGCTACGGGTTTCAGAAGATTTGCGTGTAAAAGGCCACATCATTACACCTCGGACAGTTGTAGCCAGTAATGACGCAAATCGGCATCACGGGGCTTAGCGGCATTCAGTGAACGCTTGGCAATCTCTACCCCACTTTCAGGATAGGCGGGTAAGCTGGTGATCGTGATTTCCCGTAGCTCGGCTTCTAACACGGTTCTGATATAGGGTGTTTGACTGGTATCCCACTGATCTTTAATGGCACGAAAACCAAAGGACATGCCTTGTATATCCCCGCGTTCAACCAGTGTTAATACATCGTGCCCCAATTGCGTATCTGGCGGGGTTAGCTCGAAGCGCAATCCGGTGGCATCTTCGAAAAGCTGCAACGTGCCGGACGTGGTACGGCCTAACAAATTCATCGGGTCGTGCTCGTACAACGCCCTGATATCAGCTCCCGCAGCTAAACTGGCGCTAAACGCATTTGGGACGAACTGTTCGATAAACTCATCCCACAGCACGTGTGATCGGCTGTTCCACTTAATTACATAACCTGTCAGCGTCTTATTGCTGGCAGACAGTGAAGCTGTGCGGATTTCAAAATCATACTTCATTGATGGACTCCAAAACTTGGAAAGGGGTGCTATCCCCCTTCTTCTTAGTTGCCGGATACTTTCACTTCCAGTACCTTAATTGCGTTGGAATCCACCAGCCCGCCACCCAGATACTTATCTGTATATACCTTATAAAATCCCGGCTCGGTGATATTGTCAGGGCGGGTACGAATGCCCGTTTCATGGTCAACAATGAAATAGCCACGTTTGAAGTCACCCAGACCGATCACACCTTCCGGCATAAATTCGAGGTAATGGACAGGCAAACCCAGCAGCATATCCGGATCACCCGCCTGCAAACGTTCACGCCAGATATAATCACCATTGCCGTTTTTCAGTTTCTGCACCTGCGCGGCTGTGCTGGAGTTCATCACCCAGACTGCATTTTTACGGTATTTGTTTTTGAGTAAGAATTTCAGGTCAATCAGGCTATCGGCGGAAAGCGCGGTAACTTCCAGCTTTTGCAATGTACCAAACGCGCGAGTTTTGTCAGTTTGGGTATCACGGGGATAAGACAGAAAACCTTTCGCTTTTTTGCTGCCGTCACCGCTCACAAGATCCGTTTCTTCGGTATCAACGAATATGTCAGCAATTTCAGACGTCAGCCA
>NZ_VCDP01000039.1:0-35408 GCF_033949345.1 Xenorhabdus littoralis | reverse complement strand
GCTAAAGCCATAAATAAAAAAGGGCTAAATTTAGCCCTTTCTTTATTTCAGTATTATTTAGATTATTAACGTTTCTTCAAATGCTCCATTAAACGTTTACGTTTACGGAGCTGAGTTGTCGTTAACGTATTTTTCTTGTTTGCGTAAGGATTAGCACCTTCTTTAAATTGAATACGAATCGGTGTCCCCATCACTTTTAAAGAGCGGCGGAAGTAGTTCATCAAATAACGCTTATAAGAATCCGGTAAGCTTGTTACCTGATTACCATGAATCACTACGATAGGTGGGTTATGTCCCCCTGCATGAGCGTATTTCATTTTAACCCTGCGGCCACGGATCATGGGTGGCTGGTGATCATCTTCTGCCATGCGCATGATACGAGTCAGTAAGGAAGTGTTAACACGACGAGTCGCGCTTTCATAAGCTTCCAAAATTGACTCAAACAAATTACCAACACCACTACCATGCAATGCAGAAATGAAGTGAACACGGGCAAAATCGACAAAGCCCAATCGCAGATCCAACATATCTTTAACGTGATCTCTGTTTTCCTGACTCATACCATCCCATTTGTTGACGGCAATGACCAGAGAACGACCGCTGTTAAGAATAAAACCAAGCAGGGAAAGATCCTGATCAGAAATACCTTCGCGGGCATCGACCACCAGCAACACAACATTGGCATCTTCAATCGCCTGAAGTGTTTTAATAACGGAGAATTTTTCAACTGTCTCAGTTACCTTACCGCGTTTGCGAACACCCGCGGTATCAATCAGGATATATTCACGACCATCACGTTCCATGGGGATGTAAATACTGTCGCGAGTTGTGCCCGGCATATCATAAACAACAACACGCTCTTCTCCCAGAATTCGGTTGGTTAATGTAGATTTACCCACATTTGGGCGGCCAACAATCGCAAGTTTCAGCGGCAGAGTAGTCGGATCAAATGCTTCCTCTTCTTCCTCTTCAGCAGATTTATCCAGTTCAGCTTGCTCCAGCTCAGCCCAATAAGCCGCATTGGCTTCTTCTTCTGTGAGTTCAACCTCTTCTGTTTCTTCTTTATCGGAGAAAGGCAGTAATACACGCTCAATAAGCTGTGTTACCCCACGACCATGAGAAGCAGCGATGGAATAAACATCACCCAGCCCCAATCCATAGAATTCAGCGATGGAAGTATCAATATCAATACCATCGGTCTTATTCGCGACCAAGAAGGTTGCTTTTTCACGGCTACGTAGATGTTTGGCAATCGCGTGATCTGATGGCATCAGTCCTGATCTGGCATCAACCATAAATAGAACGATATCGGCTTCTTCAATAGCCATCAGAGACTGCGCAGCCATATGTGTTTCTACGCCGTCTTCCTCCGTACCATCGATACCTCCGGTATCAATGATGATGAACTCCTGCCCTTCAACTTCTGCCCGTCCATATTTGCGATCACGGGTTAAGCCAGGGAAATCCGCTACCAACGCATCTCTGGTTCGGGTTAAGCGGTTAAATAAGGTGGATTTTCCGACATTGGGACGTCCAACCAGCGCAACAACAGGTATCATTTTTGATGCCTCATGACTAAATTTAAATCGATATCCTGCTGGAAGTGACCCATTCAATGTTGTTCACTACAATCAATGCTATTCACTACAGTCAATGTCATTCACTACAACAAGATACTAAAAAGACGAAACGGCCCCTGTTACTGTCAGCACAGGAGCCGTATAATTTGTGTTACTACGTATAACGTTATGTACGTATAGCGTTAAAACACATTCTGGAATTAGCGGGTATACAGATAAACTGTCCCGTCCTTCGCTTGTACCATTAGTTTATCACTGGCAACAACCGGACGACTCAACAGGCCAGAACCATCAACCTTATGTTGAGCCATAAATTTGCCATCAGCCATATTCAACCAATGCAGGTAACCTTCACCATCTCCGACAACCAGATAACCATTATACATTTCTGGTGCAGTCAGGTTACGGTGCAGGAGATCACTTTGCGCCCACAATGTAATTCCATCGCTCTTGCGCAAGGATAGAATACGATCATCTTGATCAACAATGAAAATATTGTCATCAGTAACAACCATATCATTCACGGAACCTAAATCACGTTTCCAGATAATCTGACCAGAGCGCATATCCATTGCCACTAAATTACCGTTATAGGCAATGGCATAAATGACATTGTTAGAAATAACCGGGGTCATATCAACATCATTCAAGCGATCTATTTCAGTCGTACCGCTCGCCTGAGAAATGCGTTGTTGCCAAATCAACTGACCTTGAGAAAGCAGAACAGCACTGATGCGGCCATTGTCACCACCGACAACTGCTGCGCCATAAGCCACAGCCGGAGCAGATTCACCGCGCACTGATAACGGAGGCGTATCCATATTAACTGACCAAGCAACAGCACCATCAGCTTCATTCAATGCCTGCAACATACCGTTGCCAGTGTGAATCAGAACAAGGCCTTCACTCACTACAGGCCGTGATAAGGCTTCACCCGCAACTGTTGATTCCCATTCGATATTACCGTTAGCCGTATCCAGTGCAATGACTTTTGCCTTTTCCGTCCCGACGTAGAGACGATCACCGGAAACAGTCAGACCACCAGAAAGTAATGCTGGCAGGCGGGAGGACAGAAGACCCGCTTTTTCCGACAAATCGGTTGCCCACAGCTCTTTGCCACTATCTATATCGAAGGCTTTGATAACACCGCTACGGTCAGCGACATAAACTGTTGATCCCTGCCAAGCAGGTGACAAATGAGAATAATAGCTCCCAATGCCACTTCCAACAGATTTATCCCAAACAGCACGAGGATTGAATTGATTTTCAACCTTCGGCAACGGTGACATTGTTACCGTATCCTGTTCGCTTGAACAACCAGCCAGCAGAACAGAAGCAACCAACCCAACCAAGAGTGTTTTTCGCAGTTGCATTAGAAGTTGACTCCCTTAGTTGGATAAATTATTAAGTTTAATTTGGATGAGATCTTTCATTGCTTGAATGCCATTCAACTCAAGCCCTTTGGAATACGCCGCACGAGCACCTGCAATATCCCCTTTTTTCGCCAGAATATCTCCACGGATATCCTCGACTACAATCTGCCAACCTTTGCCTTTAACTTGTTCCAGCGTTTTCAATGCAGCATCCGTTTTATCTTCTGCCAATTGAACCCGGGACAGGCGAAGATTCGAAAGTGCCTGCATATCTTCATCTTTCGCTTTGCCGGATGCCGCTAGCAAGTTTTTCTCTGCCGGAGCCAGATCATTCTGCTTAATTGCATGTTTTGCCAGTTCCAGCTCAGCCATCACGCCGTAGATATTATTCGTTTCGTTAGCGAACTTTTCCACCGCTTCAACGCTTTCTTTTGAATCTGACGCCAGGGATTTGTTCAAATTCTCAAATACCGCTGCCGTCTCATGCAATTGATTTGTCTGATGAGTCTGCCAGTAACGCCAGCCAATCAGTGCACCAATGCCCATAACCAAGCCAACGGCAATATATTTACCGTTAGTGGTGAAAAAACGCTTTATCGCGTCAACTTGTTCAGTTTCAGTGGTATAGACTTGCACAGAGTCTCTCTCCTTAGCCTAACAGTTCGCTCAAACGCACTGCAATCGTTTGTTGTGGCAACGTTTCTTGTTCACCATTACGTAAATCTTTCACCGTAATATTGCCAGCCTGAATTTCATCTTCTCCAAGGATCAAGGCTATTTTGGCTCCATGCTTACCTGCACGAGTCAATTGTTTCTTAAAGTTACCGCCGCCATGATTAGTCATCAGACGTAATTCAGGTAGTTGATCGCGGATTTTCTCTGCCAGAATCAATGCTGCTTGCTGACTTCCTTCACCAAAGGAAGAAAGATAAACATCAGCGACTGTCAGATCCGCAACAAAGTCAGGATTGACTTCCTGCACTAACAGAACCATGCGCTCCATGCCCATCGCAAAACCAACAGCCGGTGTTGCTTTGCCGCCCAATTGTTCAACCAGACCATCGTAACGCCCGCCTGCACAGACCGTTCCCTGTGCACCCAATGCAGATGTTACCCATTCAAAGACGGTACGGTTGTAGTAATCAAGGCCGCGAACCAAACGCTGGTTAAGGCGATATTTGATACCCACGCTATCGAGGATCTGGCACAGACCATCAAAATGTTCTTTTGATTCGGCATCAAGATAATCAAAGAGTTCCGGAGCATCATTAAGAAGTTGCTGAATTTCAGGATTTTTGGAATCCAATACACGTAACGGGTTGGTATACATACGACGCAGGCAGTCTTCGTCCAACTTCTCTTTATGCTGTTCCAGAAACGCTACCAATGCTTCACGGTAATTTTCACGGGCTTCCAGTGAACCGATGGAGTTCAGTTCAAGCGTAACATGGTCAAAAATACCCAACTCACGCCACCAACGCGCTGTCATTAAAATGATTTCAGCATCAATATCCGGCCCTTGCAGGCCGAACACTTCTGCACCCAGCTGATGAAATTGACGATAACGGCCTTTTTGTGGGCGCTCATAACGGAACATCTGTCCGATGTACCATAAACGCTGTTCCTGATTGTACAGCAGACCATGCTGGATACCGGCGCGGACACATCCTGCAGTACCTTCCGGGCGCAGGGTCAAGCTTTCGCCATTGCGGTCATCAAAAGTGTACATCTCTTTTTCGACAACATCGGTTACTTCCCCAATTGCACGTTTGAATAACGGGGTCTGCTCTACAATCGGTGTCCGAATTTCGCTGAAACCATAACCTGACAACACACGCTTCAACGTAGATTCAACTCGTTGCCAGATGGCCGTTTCGGCAGGAAGGCAGTCGTTCATGCCACGAATAGCTGGGATATTTTTTGTCACGTTTTATCTCTTATTAATATTTCAACAATGGCGTCGATTATAAAAGCGAATACTTGAAAGGTTCAATCAGCAACTTATGTACTTATATTCCTAATAGATACGAAGCCTATGCCGGCGCATGATAGCATGTGTCGGCATCAGGTATGTTACTCATCAAGCTGATTGACGCTAATCCGGTTGTTGGCATCAAGGATCGTAGCCTTGGCCCGGATCTTCGCTTCAAGTTGATCAATCAAATTTTTATTATCAAGGCGCTCTCTCTGACGAATACCATCTTCATAAAAGCCGCTTTTTGTTTTCGCACCCGTCACACCGATGGTTGAGACTTCCGCTTCTCCCGGGCCGTTTACCACACAACCGATGATGGAAACATCCATTGGTGTAATTAAATCTTCAAGGCGCTGTTCGAGCGCATTGACTGTACCGATGACGTCAAATTCCTGACGCGAGCAAGTCGGACAGGCAATAAAGTTAATGCCTCTTGAACGAATACGCAGTGATTTCAGGATATCAAAACCAACTTTAACTTCTTCCACAGGGTCTGCTGCCAAAGAGATGCGCAACGTATCACCAATCCCTTCAGACAACAAAATGCCAAGGCCTATTGAGGATTTAACCGCACCTGCTCGCGCACCACCGGCTTCGGTAATTCCCAGATGCAGGGGTTGATCAATTTTCTGCGCCAGTAAGCGATAAGCGCCAACGGCCAAAAAAACGTCCGATGCTTTAACGCTCACCTTGAATTGATCAAAGTTAAGGCGATCAAGAATATCTACATGGCGCATAGCTGATTCAACCAACGCTTCTGGTGTTGGTTCACCATATTTTTCCTGTAGATCTTTTTCCAGCGAACCGCCATTGACCCCTATGCGAATCGGAATGTTATTGTGACGGGCGCAATCGACAACTTGGCGGATACGCTCTTCATTACCGATATTACCGGGATTAATACGCAGGCAATCAACACCATATTCCGCTACCTTCAATGCAATGCGATAATCGAAATGAATATCGGCAACAAGAGGAGTATTAACCTGCTGCTTGATAGATTTGAACGCCTCAGCCGCATCCATCGTTGGAACAGAGACACGAACAATATCAACACCCACGCGCTCTAATGCCCTGATTTGATTAACCGTAGCTTCGACATCAGTTGTCCGTGTATTGGTCATTGATTGCACCGCAATAGGTGCACCATCCCCTACGGGCACATTACCGACATAAATACGCGTAGATTTACGTCTTTTTATCGGTGATTCATTATGCATTTTTTACATTACTCCCCTACATCCCTGTATTTTGTTTACAAAAATTACAACTATGCTGTGGTGAATAATACACTCTGTGATAAATAATACACACAGGCGAACATGAATTCTGATTCAATGTTCGCCAAAAGCCGTTAAAGAGTTTATTTCAGTGTCAGTTTGGCAGAAACACCCTTCTTAATGAAGGTACTCAAATCCACAGGTTTACCTTGGAATTGCACGTTCACACGGGCAGGTGCACCAATATTCAGTGAGTAAGGTAATACACCAGAAAGTTTCAGACTATCGCCCTTATTTTTCATGCCACTGAATAATATCTTACCTTTAGCATCTTTGATTAATAACCAGCATTTCCCGCTGAAATTCATTAATAACTCATTGTTGCTCACGGTATTGATACTATCCACATCAGACGACGACGGGCTAACAACCGGATTTGATCCTGCATTTGCGGATACAGAATTGGTTGTGCCTGTATTGATGGCAGACGCGGTATTTTCTGCAACTGTATTCGCTGTCGATTGATTAGCGGGTAATGGTACGGTTTTAGGCTGTGTCGTCGACACTGGCGCATTGGAAGTCACCGGAGCATTGCTGTCTGCGCCTGTGCTTTCCCCTTGTTTCGCCTGTTCTTGAGAAACCACTACAGACTGATTTCCTTTAGGGGACACTTTATCAGCCGCTGCTGCTGAGTTTCCCACATCATTCTCATCGCCATGAGTCTGGGCAATCCGGGCGCTAGATTGTTCGGCCATTGACGACAGCTCTGTTTGCTGTGCTTTGTAGTTCTGCCACCACCAGAGACCTGTCATCCCCAATAACATAATGATGACAACCCACGTTAACTTCATTAACCAACCATCACGCTTCTTGCGTTTTTTCCCCGCTGAAAAACTTTGCATCGGAGATGTTTTTATCATTTTGGCTGGCATTTGCTCATCCAAAGTGCTCAGAATTACAGATTCAGGCACTTGGACAAGTTTCGCATAAGCACGAATATATCCACGAAAGAACGTCGGTGCGATATTTGACGGGACATTATCTTCTTCAATATCACGAACAGTGGACAATTTTAGACACAAGCGATCTGCCACAATTTGCTGAGAAAGCTCAAGTTTTTCACGGGCTTGGCGCAGAATCTGACCGGCTGTCAGATTGGCTTCTTCTGGATAAGTTTCAGTCTTCATTAGCTAAGGACACTGGTACTGTTCTGGGTTAAAGAATTTACGCAAATTAAATTAGTAAGGTATCTAACTTAATTTGTGCAGCGAAATCATCTAATTACTCGGTATCACACAAAAAATGTAGCCATAAAAAAACGGTCGAACTCAGAAAATCACCGACCACAAGTGTAACTGTTTATGCTGCTTTCCATACTTTCCATGACCAATTTTCTAGCTTCTTCATCCTGTTTTTGTTCACAGAGGAAAACATAATAATAATGACGTATTACAGTATCACTTCCTGCTGCATACTGCATGGCCATTCTATAATGCTGGCTGGCGGTTTCTGGTTGACCTGCATATTGTTCATGCAGCGCCATACCCAGATGAGCCTCCGGATGACGAGGCTCAGCCAGTAAAACCTTCTGGAAATGATATTTAGCAGCCAGCAAATTCCGCTCTGCTAAATAAGCCTTCCCTAGCTGTAATCGTGTATCTATGGCAACAACCTGATGAGTGCGGCGCGTTGAGTGTTCCGCACAACCTGTTAACAGGCCAAGACAAACTATAGACCAAATTATTGATTTCCGTATCATAGCATTTTCATTTATAAGGATATGTCAAACTTCGCCAGATTTTTAACCATTAATCGATATTAAACAAAAAATTAGACTGTTTTTACCTGAATTGGTTCACCTGTCAGACGTTTTTTCATTGTACGTTTTGTTCTGTCAATCACATCGCCGGCAAGCTGCCCACATGCAGCATCAATATCATCCCCTCTCGTTTTACGCACAATGGTGGTAAAACCATGTTCCATCAGAACTTTAGAGAAACGATCAATGCGGCTATTGGAGCTGCGTCCATAAGGTGCGCCCGGGAACGGATTCCATGGGATTAAGTTGATCTTGCTCGGCGTGTCTTTCAAACATTCCGCCAATTGATGCGCCTGTTCAACACTGTCATTGACGTGATCAAGCATGACGTACTCTACGGTGACACGTCCCTGATTAGCATTGGATTTTGCCAGATAACGACGAACGCCTGCCAAGAACTCTTCAATGTTGTATTTACGGTTAATCGGTACAATGTCATCACGAATATCATCGGTAGGTGCATGCAGGGAAATCGCCAGTGCGACGTCAATCATATCACCCAATTTATCCAGTGCAGGAACAACACCAGACGTCGACAATGTCACTCGGCGTTTTGACAGGCCAAAACCGAAATCATCCATCATGATTTCCATTGCAGGTACGACATTGTTCAAATTGAGCAATGGTTCTCCCATTCCCATCATCACGACGTTAGTGATGGGACGACGACCACTGGATTTCAGCGAACCAATAATTTTCGCGGCACGCCAGACCTGACCAATAATTTCAGATACCCGCAGGTTACGATTGAAACCTTGTTGGGCAGTAGAACAGAATTTACACTCTAAAGCACATCCCACCTGAGATGAAACACACAGTGTCGCGCGTTCATCTTCTGGGATATAAACCGTTTCAACCTGCTGATCACCGACAGTAATAGCCCATTTGATCGTGCCATCAGAGGAGCGTTGCTCTTCTGCAACTTCCGGTGCTTTAATTTCAGCAACTTGTTGCAATTTCGCCCTGAGCACTTTATTGATATCTGTCATCTGCTCAAAATCGTCATAGCAATAATGGTACATCCATTTCATGACCTGATCGGCACGAAAAGGCTTTTCTCCCATATCGACAAAAAATTGACGCATTTGTTTACGGCTAAGGTCGAGTAGGTTGATTTTACCGTTTTTCTTTTCAGAAGTGACAGATACAGCGGGGGTTGAAGGTGATACGGTTTCATTAAGTTGGGACATTTTTACATCGCCTCGTTGTTACACTTTCGGCTCTGTGCTGACTTTATTTCAGCACTAAGTTTTCATGCGGTGACTGCCTGTTCAATGCTCATTCCAGCGATAGTAAATATCATTAATATCGAACGAACATTAAAATAAAATAATAAACGCCCCGCTGAGTCAATTCAGCGGGGCGTAACATTGTACAAACTTTACGGTTTAGATGCTATGAGTAACTTAGTAATCAGTAGCGAGGGAAAACTTCATCATCACTGAAAAAGTAAGCAATTTCACGGTTTGCGGATTCAATGGAATCTGAGCCGTGGACAGCATTTTCAGTAAAGCTGTCAGCATAGTCTGCACGCAGAGTACCTGCCAGTGCGTTATCTGGGTTGGTTGCACCCATCAGGTCACGATGACGCTGAACTGCATTTTCACCTTCCAGAACCTGTACCGTGATTGGTCCAGAGGTCATGAACTCTACCAGACCATCAAAGAAAGGGCGGCCTTTGTGTTCAGCATAAAAACCTTCCGCTTGCTCACGAGTCAAATGCAGCATTTTGGCAGCAATAATTTTAAACCCTGCACTTTCAAAACGCGCATAGATAGAGCCGATAACATCTTTTTTTACTGCGTTGGGTTTAATAATGGAAAAAGTACGTTCAATTGTCATTGGATAACCTCTTTGGCACTTTCAGCGATGATTCATTTTAATTTTAATGCTCCTAAGTAAAACAGAGGAGCAAATCGATTCTGTATCTAGCCAGAATAAAAATAGGCGTTGATTATAGGAGGAGACTTTCTGCTTGCCTACAAAAAACATAACATTTCATTAAAACTTTCTTAGCGAAAATTATCATTTTTTAGCATAAATCACATTTTTGCTCAGTCAGTTCATTCTCCCTTCCTTTCATTCTATAAAATAATGCCCATTCAGGCGATTAAATCCCAAACAGGCATTCTGACCAAGATCATTGAATTGGTGTTTTTATCTTAAAAAAGAACAATTATAAAACAGTCGCTATTACGCATTGGATAAAAGGCTTAACTTCTTTTTCCCTTTCTTTGTTTAATGGCTGTTTAGTTTCATCAGAAATTTCAAATTTCCCTGTAAATTGGTCATTGGAATTTTGGGACCGTTTATCCGATGTTCCAATAATACTGATAGTATATTTATGTTCCGCAGGTAATAAATCTGTGCATTTTCGCAACACTCCTTGATGAGAAGATCCTTGCGGCACTATTTTACGATTAATGTCTGTCGCTGACGTATCAGCAAATGTAGCAGGAATATAAAATGCGCCCAACAGTAAAGCATATGAAAAAATTTTCATTTTTTTCCTCACTGTATATGTTTGCGTTTAATTAACACCCCGTGCAACTTAATGATTAAATAAACTATTCATCATCTTTGAACTCTAATATATCGCCAGGTTGGCAATCTAAATATTGGCAAATAGCATTTAAGGTAGAAAATCGAATTCCCTTAACTTTTCCTGTTTTCAGCAGAGAAAGGTTCTGTTCAGTAATACCGATGGCCTGTGCTAACGCTTTGGATTTAATCTTCCTTTTTGCCATAATCACATCCAGATTCATAAAAATTGCCACGGTATCCCCTATATAATGCTCTGATTTTCTTCGTATATATCACATGCTTGGTAAAGGATACGCGAAATGATAGCCAGACAAACTGAAATGAAAATAGCGACAAAATGACCAGTAGTAATACTCAATGAGACAAAGCGCTCACCTACTGGCGCGCCGATTGTTAACCACAGTGTTAATAGAGGCTCACAGAGAATATCCAGAGTCCCCCATAAAATGACTCCCCAACCTACATATTCCAGATATTTAACAGTATTCTTAGAAAAGTAATCACCTTTTCTGTAATTGCCAAACAATCGATGAAAGGCCCAGAAGCTACCAACCAACGGTAAAAGTGGTATCGTCGATATCAATATCCCTCCGGTTAATTTCCATGTACTCAATGTTTCTTCAATAAAATGAGATAGTATTCTCTCGGTCAACAAAAAACCCAATCCATATTTTTCCAGAATGAGTTTTGGTTCCAACCAACTCAGAATATTAATCGCCATTATAATGATGATAATGAATAGCGATAATCGGGACATCACTAAACTGATTGTCGTCATTCGTGTAAGTTTTTCAGAGTGCGTCATGCTTATCAGCCTGTGGGTTAAATGTGATCGAATTATAGTCCATAATTATTGTTTAACAATAATTTTTTATCGTAAAACAGTAATTATCTCAACAAAAAATTGATTGAGCTGATTTGCCCACTCAGATCCAAGACAGTAAGCTGATATTTACCCGGTTGTGATAATGCGTGGATCCATGACTGATTATTTTTTGTCACCACAATCAGTTCACCATTCAAAAACCACCATTGCTGACCACTTCCGCCTTGTGTTGCAAGTCGCAGATCCAACGTCTTTTTACCCGGAATTCGTTTCAATACATCCCCTTCACGAACACCAATAATCAACAGTGGTGCCTCATCCATTTTCATGGGTGGACATTGCTGATTAATGGGAGGGAGTCGATTTGCCCGCCGTTCTTTAGCGGGTAGCCATGCTTCCAACGCAATTGGCCATAAACTCACTGTTTCAGGCTTGGCATCAAGGCAGTCAGGGGCAACACGCAAGCCATTATTATCAAGCCATATCCGTTCGTTGATCCCTGAAATTCCCTCCTGCCCGGCGGCGGGTAATGTTGGTGGGATGGTATTGTCCAAAATCCAGCTCAAGCGATGCTGGCGGCAATTGTTGTTTTCTTGGAAGTGATTTTCTTGAGATCTATTTTCCTGAGATCTATTTTCCTGAAACGACATGGTTCCGCTTGGCCAGCAAATGGTTGCCTGACTGACACTGGATGGGCGTGGATCAACAGGTATACGCATTGACCCATGGCGTAGATTTCCCATCAACAATCCGTTGATCTGATTCATAATAGGGATCGCTGTGGCATAACCAAATTGCCCGACAACAGGTGTACCGTCTGGTCTGCCAATCCAAACTCCGATGGTATAACGTGCATTCAGACCAATCGCCCACGCGTCACGATAACCATAACTAGTGCCTGTTTTCCATGCCAGCGGTACTTCAGCAGGTAAAATATTATCGGGTTGAGGACGTTCCTCACCAGCCATTATCCTTCTGACTATCCAGGCAGCCCCAGCAGAAAACAATTGCCTATCCCGCACTTTCTGCCCGGGCGTAAAACGCAGTGGGGACACCTTGCCTTGACGGGCAAAAGCGCTGTAAGCAGCAACCAGTTCGTCCATGCGAGTAGCTGTTCCCCCTAAAATAAGAGATAAATTCGGTTCACTGCCAAGCGGAAAACGCAGCCTTGTTCCTACATTGTGTAAATTGGCAGTGAATCGTTTAGAACCATAGGCTTCAAGAAGTTGTACCGCCGGTAAATTCAAAGACCTTACCAATGCTTCACTGGCACTCACAGGCCCATTAAAACCGCTGTCAAAATTACCCGGGCGGTAATCATCAAAACGACGGGGAACATCTTGCAATAAGGATTCGCCATGAATGAGCCCGTCATCCAGCGCCATCGCATACAGAAAAGGTTTGAGTGTAGAACCGGGTGAACGCCATGCGCCTATCATATCGACATGCCCAAAGCGACTGTCATCCTGAAAATCAGCCGAACCAATATAGGCTTTGACCGCCATATCGGTGTGATCAACGACTAATATTCCAATCGATGTTTTGGCCGCTAATTGATATTTCCAGTTGAGAGCCATATCTTCCAACTGACGCTGTAAACCAGTATCAATGGTTGTCTGAATAACTTCCTGATGAACTTCCTGATGATATTCATTCGCCATCCGCCTCGCCAGCAATGGTGCAAGATGAGGAACCTGACGCGGAGCCAGCCATAAGTTTTCTTCCTTGATATCCGCGACTTTTTTTGCTGACCAAACGTTATATTGTTCCAACCGCTCCAATACTTTGTCACGAGCCGCTTGTGCCCGTTCGGGATAACGGTCTGGCCGCAATCGGCTGGGTGCTTGTGGCAATACCGTCAATAATGCAGCTTCACCAGAAGAAAGCTCCGACGGTGACTTTCCCAAATAAGCCCAACTTGCTGCGCCAATACCTTGCAATGTTCCGCCAAATGGCGCACGGTTCAGATACATTTCCAGAATTTCATCTTTCGAATAATGCCATTCCAGTTGTAGCGTACGCCAAATTTGTTTGAATTTTCCTGAGAAAGTACGTGAATGCGGATCAATCAATCGGGCAACTTGCATAGAAAGGGTGCTGCCCCCTGATACTATTTTTCCTGCCCGAATATCCTGCCATGCTGCTCTTAGTAAGGAGACAGGGTTAATACCAGGATGTCTGTAAAACCAACGGTCTTCATAGGTCAATAATGCCTGAAGATATTCAGGTGAAACCTGATCTAAAGTAATGGGATAACGCCAGACTCCCTCGTTATCAGCAAAACGCCACAACGGTGAACCATCAGCCCCCACCACCACACGCGCCATTTTGACGTTATGCATGGGTAACGGCCAAATTTTATCCGCCAACCACATCATGGCGGGAAAAGTCAGCAAAATAGCCACAATAAGCAGATAAATGCGGAAGGACAATCTTCTCATTAGAACCGTATCCAAAAAGCTGTATCAGAAAAATTGTATCCAAAAAGAAAGGCCCCCATCGTCAGGGATAGGGGCTGATAATGATTAGCGAACAACTTCCAGTTCAGGATTGGTTGTACCCACTGCCCGCCATTCAGGAACATACATGGATTCAACCTGTGGTGCAGGTATTTGATAAACCCCCGGTACAACCGCGCGGGCTAAATACAGCAGCGTTACGGGTTTATAAGACGGAACGGCAACCGCAGCGACAAAGCGATCATCACGGTATTCAATGTGACGGATATCTGCGACTTGCATTGCTTCAATCAAATCTTGCAGACCTGTTGCACTGTCATTCAAACTGGCGCTACTACTTGCCAGATTCTGGTTTTCAATCTCCAACCCGGCTGGCAGTAAATCAACCACTAACGCATCCGGCACAGCCTGAGTCGCGCTGACCTCCAGTTTCACAACCACCATTTCACCACTTCGCATACGTTCGATGTGAGTTGTGTTTCCTTCCAGATCCAAATAAGTGCGCTTAATTTTCAGAACATTTGAAGAAGGTTCTGGTGTATTCAATGGATAGCCAACTACATTCAAGCGTGAATAGAGTGTACTGTCACCACGGTTGCTGACATCGATACCTTTCAGAATCTGGTTGGTTTCCAGTATTTCTGTCAATGCATTATCGCGGTTAAATGGCGGCATTTGCTGATTAATCGCCGCTTTCCACGGTTGTTCACTGGCACCAATAAAGTAACGTCCTGCCAGATAAAGAGAATTACTTTCCTGTGTTGAGAAATAACGACGAGCTATCAGTTCATTGGATAAATTAATTAACTTATCATCGCGCTCTTTCTGCAACATATTGTGCTCTGTCAACAGGGCAACAATCAGTGCGTTATCACGGATATTGCTGCCATAGTCACCTAATCCGTATCCCTGTTCACGTGATTTATTCACCCCCAGACGAATAGCGTCATCACCACGGGTATTATCCCCCATTGTTTTCAGGGCAATGCCCAACTGAACCAGAGACAAACCACTTCCTGTCTGCGCTTTTCGTTCATAAAGTTGTCTCAATCCACTTAACGGTGCTTTTTGTTGATTAGCCAAAACCAGCCCTGCATAGGCTTGCACTGAAAATTGTGTCGCGGCGTTTGAACCATTGTAACGACTGCTAATAATGGTTCTATCTTGTAGATAACGCAGTAAACGGTTATTGGCTGTTTTCAGCGCATCAACAGGCACGCTGTAGCCTTGCTGAGTCGCACGGTACAGAAAATCTGTCGCATAGGCAGTCAGCCAAAATTCTTCGTCTCCATTGCGATTCCAAAGCGAAAAACTTCCGTCATGCCGCTGCATACTCAACAAGTGTGTAATCCCTGTATCGATGGTTGCACGACGTTTTTCGTCACTTTGTGTATTGATACCCAATTTTTTCAATTCAGCTTCATTGGAGTAGAGCGATGGATAAAGCCCGCTCACCGTTTGTTCCAGACAGCCGTAAGGATAAGCGTACAATTCGCGGATATAACGAGCGATTTGCAATGGTGGCTTACTACTCAGTAATAACTGCCCTTCCAACGTTTCTGGTACCAATCCGGAAATAGCCGCCAGTGGTAACTGCCAGTTTTGTCCTTGACGGATAACATCAGCAAACTGAATAGTTTTGGCTGGATGAGCGGGACGAACACCTATCTTCCAGCTATTTTTATACTGTTTCAGATTTTCATCAGGCAAATTCAAACCATCAACGGTCAAGAACACTTCACCTTGCCCAAATCCGTAATCGGCTTTAATAGGAATTTGAACGGTTGTCCGTTTTCCTTTCTCCAGTGTGAGTTTTTTGCTTGTCAATCCTTGTAATTTAATCAGTCCCTCAGCAGCAAAGTTCAGTGTCAAAACTTGGGATTGTTCAGTCAAATTGGTGAGATCTAACGACAACTGAGATTTATCTCCTCCCGCCATGAAACGAGGTAATGACATCTGAGTGATAACTGGCGCAGCAACAATGAGTTTACGTTCACTGTGACCAAATTCATCATCACTCCATGCTTGTGCCATCAGCCGGAGTTCTCCATTGAAATCCGGTATCGGCAGGCTGATCTCGCCTTCACCACTGGCATTCAATGTAATTGGTTTGGCTTGTTCTGCAATGATTTTGACTTCCGTCAGTGGTTTTTTACCTCCCCGAGAAGAGCTATCATCACCATCTCCCCCAAAGCGCAGATTTGCCTGACGCCCTTCTGCTTCAATCAGACGGCCATAGACATCATATTGATCAACGCCATAACGTTTACGACCAAAAAAGGCATCATAAGGATCTGGGGTTTTAAAGTCAGTAATACTCAATACCCCTGTATCTACCGCGGCAAGCAGAACATGGACTTGTTCAGGAAGTGCTTTCCCCTGTTGTGGGGTCGCCTTGATTTTTACCGTCAGTTCCTGATTCGGGCGGATCTTATCAGGGGCGTTTAAGGTTACATTCAACTTACGCCCTTCATCCATCAACGGTAAATGTAATACACCAATTGCCCGCTTAGGCGTCGCCTGACGTGACTTATCTCCCGGACGAACAACAACGGCAGTAAGATACAAATCATGACGAGTCCACGCCTGATTTATTGGAACTTCAATATCCAGACCTTTTTCCGGTACATCGATTTCCTGCCACCACAATGGCCCGTCACTGGATTCCACCAGCAAATAGCCTTTACCTGCTTGTGGTGCCATCATGTGCAATTTCACTTTTTCGCCTGATTTATAGGCGGGTTTATCCAGTGATAATTTCACCTGATCCGGACGAACAGCGCCTGTTCCCCCGGTATTATCCTGCCATGAATAACCCGCCCAGAAATTCAGGCTAGTAACAAGCTGATTTTGAGGGTTAACGATTTCAATGCGATAAGTTCCCCAATCAACAGGAAAACTGATTTTAGCTGTACCATTTTCGGCAATCTGGATATGTTCATCAGCCATCACCAGATCTTTTTGGTTATAATCTGAATCCCAACCGGCACTGTCTGACCAACGCCAATAATAATCACGGCGTTCATATATCAAACGTGCCCTTAATTCTGATGTAGCATATTTCTTGCCTTTAGCATCGGCATAAACTATTTCAAATGCTGCCAGTGAATTCTCATCGACGTTATGGCGGTTTTCATCCTGACCAGTGCGATAATTATAAATTGATTTCTTATTGAAAAGTGGGCGCACACCAGCCAGTTTTTCAGCGGGCCATACGGCTTGTTCAACCCGGCGTGTCACCGGACGTCCGCCAGATTCAAGCAAGCTGGCCTGTACAATGACGTTTACGGGAGAGGTGACTGATTTCCAGTTATCTTCACTGACAAAGAGATCTGCTTTTCCTTCACTATTTAAGGTAATGTCAAATTCATTCAATGTCCGGTGCAAATCAGGTTCATCTATAACACCAAATTCATATCCCGGTAATTTCGCCACAGCGTCACGGGCAGGACGTAAAAATAACTGTCCTTGCAAACGATTTTCAGCAGCAGGGGCACCATACAGGTAACGGCCTGTCATAGCGAATTCAACCGCCTTATCTTTCAGTATGGGTTGATCATTAACGTTTCCTTTGATTTCCAATGCCATACGTTCGGGTATGAAATCCTCGACGTTAAATTTGTAATAACGTGGTGTGTTGTCACCTAAATCAAATCTCAGTGACCACATTCCCGTTTCGGCCTCACGGGGAATCGGATAACGATACTGATACAGACCATTTTCAGCTTGCCAGACAAAACTGCTAACCACTTGATTATCTGCTTTCAGCACGTCCACTTTAACTGGCTGTGATGTTAGCGGACGACCATCAGCATCACGCAATAAACCATTAACAATCACTGTTTCGCCCGGTCGATAAAGATCCCTCGGGCCAAAGGCAAAAAACTGTTTGCTGTACCCTTGTGGGCCACCGATATCAAACTCAGAAAGATCCAAAGCCGGAGAATGCAAATCGATCATACTGGTTCGTCCATCCTGAGTAGCCAGTAGTAATTTCGCTTTGTCATTTCGTTCAAGCGATGCGTGACCATCAGCGTCCGTCGTCGCTTTCGACAAAAGTTGGCCTTTTATGTCCAACAAACGGATCTCAACACCTTTCAGGCTGGAGCCTTGTTCCAGTGACTGAGTGAATACATCAATTCTGTTCAGGTAACTATGTGCAGAAACGCCAATATCGCTCAATGTGAACAGTGTAATAGGGTTGCTGTAGGAATATTTTCCCGCTTGTTGCATCACTGCCAGATAAACCCCCTCTCTTTGCAGTTCTTTGATATTGTTTAGTGGCAGCAATAATTTCTCGCGGGTATTGGCAGTAGGATTAAGATCAAAACGGCCTGTGTAAACTAATTCCGTTTCTTGCAGTAATTCCTTGGATTCCCAATAATCCATGTTACTGCTGTATCGCCATTTAGAGATGAATATGGGTAATGCTTCATCTTTTATGCGGAAAAAATTCACATCTACGCGATCAACATTGAGAGCCAAAACAGGTAACCCTTCCGCTATCTTGCTGGGCAATAAAAAACCTTTGCTGGCAAAACCCACTGATGGTGTAATCGGTGCTGTAACGAATTTTTTCTCGTAGGTGCCCGCCAATCGGCGTTCATTTATGCCCTTTACACCTTCATCAACCGTCAATCGTAATTCCCGGGCTGGTCGTAAATGACGTAACCGAAGTTCCATCTGGTTATTGGACAATTCCCATGCGCCATCTAATTTTCCCGATTTAACATCAACGAGATGTACTTTTTGTGAAAAATCCTGATCAGGATCCAAAGGAATTGAGAACGTCACTACCATTGCGCTCGCGCCATCCAATTGCAATTCGGAAGCATCCAGAATAGTGATATCTTTACCCGCATAGCGTTCCGCTGATGATTTAGGAACCCGGGTTTCAGTAACTGGCTCGGCTATAGGTTGCGATGCAGCCTCAGTGACTGATTCGGTTGATTGAGGCGATGATTTTTCTGATTTCTTATTATCAATTGCTTGATTATTTTGAGAGGATGAGACATTCCGTTGTTCTGTGCTTTCGGGCTGGGTTTTTTCTGTATTTTCAGATTGATCACACCCAGACAGTATAAATAGTGCAAATAACGAAGTCAGCATCAGAGCGAAGTATCTCTTTCTCCTTGCCACCTTTTGCCAACATTGACCTTGAAGCATAACCATAACCCTTTTTGTTTGCCGGTTAGCCCGGAATATTATTTTTTATGGATATTCATATGATGTAGGAATCAAAATATAACGAAGGAAATAGAAAAGAATGGTTTTTGCTCCGCCTTCGCTATATTGTCATGCAAATCCATTACGGGCACTTATGATACGTGTTATTTTGCATAACCAAAGCGCAGAAAACATAACGAAATTTTCATCCAGAATAAAATTTACTCTGCATTTTTGCCCTATGTTTTTTCAAATTTTCGAGACTTCTCGCAATATTTATGTGCTCATTGCAAATAAATTACATTGAAGGTCATAGGGCAAAAATTAATCGTTATACGTTCTTTGAGCTGGCACAAAGATTGAAGTTTATTGATTGATAACAGGAATTGTATCCCGCAGCCAGCTACCTAATTTTCGCTGATAGAAAGGTTGAGTATGTTGCATGAGATAATGACTGATCCCTCCTTCTTTTTCATTCAGCAGGCAAAAATCTACCGAATCATCTTCATCAAGATATTCACAAGCCAATTCACCCGCCTCTTGAATCACCGAATTGATTTCATTTTCTACAGAAGCGTCACTGAATTCCAACCCAATTAATAAATTAGGTTTTTCATCCAAATTTTTATCATGGGCCATGACCAGAAAAGCTCGGCGAACAGGTTTATGTTGCTTAAATAAATCAACTAAAGCCTCAATAAGACGAGTCGGCTGTTCCTCCGGTTGGCTGAGAGTGATACGGCTTCCGCTGGGAACCGTTATTTCGGTAGCAACAGGCCCATTTGACAAACTCATGAAAATCTCCGAACAGTAATGTTTGAACTGAAAAGTTAAGCGCGTTGAAAAATTGAATCATAGCCTCTCATAAGAGAGGCTATAAGAAAGATAATGTTGAAAACGTTACTGTTGCCTTTTATTTCGCTTTAGCTAACAACAGGTTGGCAATGGTACGCACTCCGTATCCTGTCGCACCCGCCGCCCATTGTTCAACGGCTGATTTACGATAAGTTGCTGAACAGTCGATATGTATCCAGCCTTTTTTGTAGTTTTCTACAAAATGAGACAAAAACGCGGCTGCGGTACTAGCTCCCGCAGTATGGGAGGATGAAGCAATATTATTCAGATCAGCAAAATTGGATGGCAGCTGACTACGATGGAACTCAGCCAGTGGTAAACGCCAGAACAATTCATTTTCATCATCAGCCGCAGCCAACAAATCAGATACCAGCTGATCATCAAAGCTGAGTACAGAGTGGTAATCGTTTCCTACTGCTGTTTTTGCTGCGCCGGTCAGGGTTGCCGCATCAATGATCAATGATGCTTTTTCTGCATTGGCATCAATCAAACCATCAGCCAACACCAAACGCCCTTCCGCATCGGTATTCATCACTTCAACGGTTTTACCATTGCGGTAGCGAATGATGTCACCCAATTTAAAGGCATGACTACTTACCATATTATCTGCAATGCACAGGAACAGTTTTACGCGGTGCTTCAGGCCTCGACTAATCGCCAGCGCCAATGCTCCCGTTAATGTCGCAGCCCCCCCCATATCCGATTTCATGGAGTCCATAGAATTGGAAGGCTTGATGCTGTATCCGCCAGAATCGAAGGTAATACCTTTACCGACCAGACAGGCAAAGACCGGCGCTTTTTCATCTTTTGTCGGGTTGAAATCTAATGCGAGGAAAACAGGGTCACGGGAAGAACCACGACCGACAGTATGTACGCCCATATAACCCTGTTCATACAAATCGTTCCCTTTGACGATGCGATAGCTAATTGCATCATCCGCTACACCAACCATCAAATCGATGGCTCTCTTAGCGAGCTGCTTCGGCCCTAAATCTTCGGCAGGGAGGTTGATGGTATCACGCACCCAGTCAATGAATTTTATTCTTCTTTCTAGTTCTTGTTTTTCTGCCTCAGGTAATGACGGCCACTCAATGGTGCGCATCCCCTTAGGCGAACGGAAACCAAGCCAGAATGACCAGCTTTTTTCCAAATCCCAGCCATCACCCACTAAAGCAACGTTACGAATTCCCTGACCATCAATTTTACGTCCCGCACGTTGAATCGCTCCCGACTTTCCATTGCCTTCCAGATGAATAGTGATCCCTTGCTCGCCTGGACTAATTAATGCTTTTTCACCCCAACAAGCGTTAGCTGGCTCATAAGACAGTGTTACGAGCATGATTTGTTTTGTCATTTTTTCTCACTTCTCATTTTATTGTTCACTGTTTCACAGTAAGGATCTATGAATGTAAAAAAACTGGCGATTGCCAGTTTTCCATTAAATGCCAACCATGCCAAGCTATTGAGCAGGAATAGGTGAGTCAGCGCTATTTTTATGCAATGCTAAGCAGATAACGCATTACTCATATTCATCCAACCACACGAGTAAAATAGCTTCCAAAATTTTTTCGTTGGATTTCTGAGGATCATCATCAAAATCATCCAGTTCACAAATCCATTCATGCATATCGGTGAAACGCACTTTTTTAGGATCTAAATCCGGAAATTTATCATACAGTGCTTCGCCAATATCACGACTGTCAGCCCATTTCATCTTAAATTCTCCTGTCAGTGCTCACGTGCATGGTTAATGGAGTATTTAGGGATCTCAACAATTAAATCCTCATCGGTAACTTTGGCCTGACAACTTAAGCGGCTTTCAGGCTCCAGTCCCCATGCCTTATCCAGCATGTCATCTTCCAGCTCAGAACTTTCTTCCAGTGAGTCAAAACCTTCTCTAACGATACAGTGGCAAGTGGTACACGCACAGGATTTTTCACAAGCATGTTCAATTTCAATACCATTGCGCAGTGCAACATCCAGAATTGATTCGCCTTCCTTAGCTTCCAATACTGCACCTTCGGGGCAAAGTTCGTTATGAGGTAAAAATACAATTTTAGGCATAATTAAATTTCATCCACAGAATGACCCGCCAAAGCCCGGCGGATTGAAGTATCCATTCGACGCGCGGCAAATTCCTGCGTTTGCTTGTCCAACTGTTTAATTGCACTTTCAATCGCATCAGGAGACGTACCCTGAGCACTTTCAATTAGTACTTGCACAGCAGCATCAATGGCTGTTTGTTCTTCCTGACTCAGTAAATCAGCATCTTTTTCCAACGCACCCGTTAAACTTTCCAGAACTCGCGCCGCTTCTACTTTCTGTTCTGCCAATTTACGTGCCTGAATATCTTCCTGTGCATTAGTCATGGAATCTTTGAGCATACGGGCGATTTCTTCATCAGATAAACCATAAGAAGGTTTTATCTGAATGGATGATTCAATACCCGTGGATTTTTCCAGTGCGCTGACACTCAATAAGCCATCCGCATCGACCTGAAAAGTCACGCGAATGTGAGCGCCGCCAGCCGGTAATGGAGGAATACCCCGTAGTGTGAAACGCGCCAGTGAACGGCAATCATTAACCAGCTCCCTTTCGCCCTGCACGACATGAATGCTCATGGCGCTTTGACCATCTTTGAAAGTGGTAAATTCTTGCGCCTTTGCAATAGGAATAGTGGTATTGCGTGGGATGATTTTTTCAACCAGTCCACCCATTGTTTCCAGACCCAGCGACAACGGAATAACATCCAATAACAGCATTTCGCTATCCGGTTTGTTGCCTACCAGAATATCGGCCTGAATTGCAGCACCAACAGCAACAACTCTGTCCGGATCGATAGAAGTCAAAGGCTCACGATCAAAGAATTCACCCACCATGCTGCGTACCAATGGCACTCGTGTTGAACCGCCAACCATGACAACCTGTAAGACTTCATCAGTCGTTACGCCCGCATCTTTCAACGCACGGCGGCAAGAAAGTAATGTACGTTTAACCAAAGATGTGATCAATTCGTTGAATTCGGTACGGGTAATGCTGACTTGCCAATCTGCAATGTTGATTTCCGCGCTATCCGCCTCACTTAAGGCAATTTTGGCTTGGGTCGCAATATCCAGCAACTGACGCTGTAATCCGTGGCTGTTGTCGCTAATTCCAGCCTTTTCACGGATCAAATTCGCCAGCAATAAATCAAAATCATCACCACCCAGTGCGGTATCGCCACCCGTCGCCAGTACTTCAAATACGCCCCGGCTAAGACGGAGAATAGAGACGTCGAATGTTCCGCCGCCCAGATCGTAAACGGCGATCACACCTTCCTGACCGGAATCAAGCCCATAGGCAATAGCCGCGGAAGTCGGTTCATTCAAAAGACGAAGAACATGCAGACCCGCTAAACGCGCAGCATCTTTGGTTCCCTGACGCTGTGCATCATCAAAATAAGCGGGAACGGTGATCACAACACCATCAAGTTTGCCATCCAAAGTTTCTTCTGCCCGTTGTGCCAACGATTTCAATATGTCAGAAGAAACCTGAATAGGATCTACCAAGCCCGCCGCAGTGCTGATCAACGGCAAACCGTTTTCACTCGCCTGAAGCTGGTATGGCAGATTAGGGTAACGCTGCTGAATGTCAGCCAAAGAACGCCCCATCATACGCTTGACGGAACTCACGGTATTGACAGGATCTGATGCAGCCTGCTGACGAGCCTGCCAGCCAACTTGAATATCATTTTTGCGATATTGTACAACGGAAGGAAGTAAGTGACGGTTTTCACTATCGGCCAATGTTTCCGCCTGTCCACTACGGACAGTCGCAACCAGAGAGTGAGTCGTACCAAGATCAATCCCCGCTGCCAGACGGTGCTGGTGCGGTGCGGCAGATAAACCAGGTTCACTGATTTGTAATAAAGCCATGTGTGCCCCTATAAATCTAATTTGGCTAAAAACATTCAGCTAAAAACATTCGGCTAAAAACCATTAGGCTAAAAGTCATCCAGCAACCGCTCTTCCAGTTGTTCAACCTGCTGTTGCAATTTATCCAGAAAGCGTAATTTACGGACTGTATCGGCTGCAATTGACCATTCAGCATCATTAATCTGCTGTTCCATCTGCTCACTGCGAGTTTTAATCATTTTATTCAGGCGAGATGAAAAATGGGTCAGCGCTGTTTCTGGTTCTGCACTATGCTCAATAGCATCAAGCTCTTCGCGCAATTCCAACTGCTGCATCAGGAAGGCAGTATCCTGCATCGTGTGCTGTTCGTTGGATAAATCGAACCCTTGCTGGGACAGCATATATTCCGCACGTTTCAGGGGATGTTTTAGCGTCTGATAGCCATCATTAATGGTAGCGGCTTGCTGAAGTGCCAGTGTTTTTTCACGCTCTGGCTGATTGGCAAAACGATCAGGATGAAACCGGCGTTGCAATTCCTGATAACGGGTTGCCAACAGTTCACGGTCAATCGCATAACGCGCAGGCAGCCCAAATAAAGTAAAATAGTCCATAAGTTACTCTTAATGTCGCAAAATGCGGAATTAAAAAGCGGGGTTAAACGTGGAAACTTTCCCCACAACCGCATTCGCTGGAAACATTGGGGTTATTGAACTTAAAGCCTTCATTCAGACCTTCTTTAACAAAATCCAATTCAGTACCATCAAGATAAAGGATACTTTTACCGTCAATGATAACTTTCACGCCCTTGTCTTCAAAAACTTGATCTTCTTCATTAAGTGTATCAGCAAATTCAAGCACATATGCCATGCCAGAGCAGCCGGATGTTCTCACACCCAAACGCAACCCGACACCTTTTCCTCGATTGTCAAGAAAGGCCAAAATACGTTGGGCGGCACTTTCTGTCAGGGAAATTGACATACAACACCTCACTTTTAAAACCAGTAAAGGTGGATATTGAACCAATATCCACCAGAATTATTTTCTTTTTACGAAACGCTCTGTTATGAAAACACGTTCTTTTGCAAAAATACGTCTTTTACAAAAAATAGTTATTTATACAAAAATAGCTATTTGGCTTGGCGTTTGCTCTTGTAATCCGCAATGGCAGCTTTAATCGCATCTTCTGCCAGAATAGAACAGTGGATTTTCACTGGTGGAAGTTCCAATTCGTCAGCAATCTGAGTGTTTTTGATTGCTTCAGCCTGATCCAGTGATTTACCTTTCATCCACTCTGTTACCAGAGAACTGGATGCGATCGCAGAACCGCAGCCATAAGTCTTGAAACGTGCATCTTCGATGATACCTTCATCGCTGACCTTGATTTGCAGTCGCATAACGTCACCACAAGCGGGTGCTCCTACCATGCCACTACCAACTGAAGGGTCTTCACTATCGAATGAGCCAACATTACGTGGGTTTTCGTAGTGATCAATTACTTTATCGCTGTAAGCCATGTCGTTACTCCTGAAACCGTCTGATTAATGATGAGACCATTCGATGGTGCTGATATCCACACCCTGCTTAAACATTTCCCACAATGGAGAAAGATCACGCAGGTGGCCAATCGCGTTGTGAATCAACTTGATTGCATAGTCTATTTCTTCTTCTGTGGTAAAACGCCCCAAAGAGAAACGAATAGAACTGTGTGCCAGTTCATCATTCATGCCCAGTGCGCGCAGGACATAAGAAGGCTCTAAACTCGCAGAGGTACATGCTGAGCCAGAAGAAACTGCCAGATCTTTCAGTGACATCATCAACGATTCACCTTCAACATAGTTGAAGCTGACATTCAGAATGTGTGGTGCACCCAGTTCTAAATCACCGTTCAGGTAAACTTCTTCAATATCTTTGATACCGTTCCACAAACGCAGACGCAAACCATGCAGACGCACTGCCTCTGATTCCAGCTCTTCTTTTGCAATACGGTAGGCTTCACCCATACCCACAATCTGGTGAACAGGCAATGTCCCTGAACGCATACCGCGCTCATGACCACCACCGTGCTGCTGTGCTTCAATGCGGATGCGAGGTTTACGACGAACATACAGTGCGCCGATACCCATCGGGCCATAAAGTTTATGGGCAGAGAAAGACATCAGGTCGACTTTCAGCTTACTGAGGTCGACAGGCAATTTACCAACGCTTTGGGTCGCATCAACATGGAAAATAATGCCACGGCTACGGCACATTTCACCAATAGTCACGATGTCCTGAACAATGCCGATTTCGTTATTGACGTGCATAATGGAAACCAGAATGGTGTCATCGCGCATAGTGGCTTCCAGCTCTTTCAGATCGATCATACCGTTGCTCATTGGCGCAAGATAAGTGATCTCAAAACCTTCGCGCTCCAGCTGGCGACAAGTATCCAGAACCGCTTTATGTTCAGTTTTGCTGGTAATAATGTGCTTGCCTTTTTTCTGATAAAATTTTGCAGCACCTTTAATAGCAAGATTATCTGATTCCGTTGCGCCTGAAGTAAAGACGATTTCACGCGGGTCTGCTCCGACCAAATCAGCAATTTGATTACGCGCAATATCAACCGCCTCTTCAGCCTGCCAGCCAAAACGGTGTGAACGGGAAGCTGGATTACCAAAAATCCCGTCCATAGTCAGATAGTTCATCATCTTTTCAGCAACACGTGGATCTACCGGTGTTGTTGCTGAATAGTCCAAATAAATGGGTAATTTCATTGCTCACATGCTCCGTAAGACACTTTTAATACTTTTATTTAATACAACCAAGTATTTGCCACAAGGCTACGCACGTAGGTTAACGTTGATCGTCTCTTGAAGTTTGCCGTTCGGTGTACGGCGCTTATCGCTGTCTTGACGATCAGCAACGTCTAACACTTCTTGATTATTCACTAATTCTTCTAAACTGATGCTGCTCAGGAAACCCGTGATACGATCGCTAAGGTCACGCCATAACGCATGAGTCAGACAACGATCACCGCCCTGGCAGCCTTCTCTACCTTGGCAACGAGTCGCGTCAACGGATTCATCAACAGCTGAAATAACTTCGGCAACGAAAATATTACCGGCAGTTCTGCCCAGTAAATAACCGCCACCTGGACCACGGACACTAGAAACCAGACCATTTTTACGCAGGCGGGAGAACAACTGCTCAAGATAGGATAGGGAAATTCCCTGACGTTCAGAGATGTCGGCCAATGGCACCGGACCTTCTTGTGAATGCAACGCCACATCTAGCATGGCAGTTACCGCATAACGTCCTTTTGATGTCAGTCTCATAACAAAAACTCCATGGTGAAATATAGATGAAATTGTGGCATTCCTGAGTATTTTAGTCAACTATTTAACCTAGTAATTTACTCAACTATTATTTGGCTGACTTTCGCCTTTTATTTGGCTGACTTTCGCCTTTTTCACCTATCTCTCGCCTAATCCACCTTTGATTTTATGGCTACTTCTTGGCCCATTTTTCCATGGAAGTCAATATACCACGCAAAATATTCAGCTCCTGAGTTTCTGGCCGGGCACGGGTATAAAGACGTCTTAGCCTGTTCATTATCTGCCCCGGATGCGCTTTGCGGATAAAGCCGGATTCGTTCAGTACCTGCTCAAAATGCTGATAAAAACGCTCCATATCTTCGGCAGGTGGATATTCTGCCTCATGATCCGGAGACGCTGCTTTCTCCTGCTGTTCCTGAGTAGCAAGATATGCCATGCGGATCTCATAGCTAACCAATTGAACGGCCATAGCCAGATTCAACGAACCATATTCAGGATTGGTAGGAATATACAGGTGGTAATTACATTTTTGCAGTTCTTCGTTCGTCAAGCCAACACGTTCACGACCAAACACAATCGCAACCGGAGAGTGGCCGACAGTTTTGACACAACGTTCACCACATTCACGTGGCTCAACCATTGGCCAGGAAAGAGTCCGGGAACGAGCGCTGGTTCCTATGATCAATTCACAGCCAGCTAATGCCTCATCCAACGTATTTACAATTGTCGCACTACCGATAACATCACTTGCCCCGGCTGAAAGTGCGATGGAGTGAGAGTCAGGTAGAACAAGAGGATTGACCAGATACAAATTGGTTAATCCCATTGTTTTCATGGCTCTGGCGGTTGAACCCATGTTACCCGTGTGGGAGGTTTCTACCAGAATAATGCGGATATTCTCTAACATGATGGCTTTTAGATTCAGTATAAGAGCCGAATATCTTAACACAGCATTAGTCATTTTGACGAACTACTGCTATACTTCGCGCCGATTTGTTTCCCGTTCTTTAAAATCCTGGTGGAAGATACCCCATGCATCCGATGCTAAACATCGCTATACGCGCTGCGCGTAAAGCCGGCAATCACATTGCCAAGAGCTACGAAACCCCTGACGCCATTCAGGTGAGCCAAAAAGGCAGTAACGATTTCGTCACCAATGTTGACCGTGAAGCAGAAACGCTGATCATCGACATTATCCGTAAGTCTTACCCTAAACACACAATTATCACCGAAGAAAGCGGTGAGCACTTAGGTGAAGAAGACGATTTCCAATGGGTTATCGATCCACTGGATGGCACCACCAATTTTATTAAACGTCTCCCTCATTTTTCTGTTTCCATTGCTGTGCGCATTAAAGGCCGCACTGAAGTGGCGGTTGTTTACGATCCAATGCGTAATGAATTGTTCACCGCGACCCGTGGTCAAGGCGCTCAATTAAATGGTTATCGCCTGCGTGGCTCGAATGCCCGTGATCTGGAAGGTACTGTTCTTGCGACTGGCTTCCCATTCAGAGCCAAACAGCACACCATCCCTTACATGAATATACTGGGTAAATTATTTGACCGCTGTGCAGATTTCCGTCGTACAGGTTCTGCGGCACTGGATATGGCATATGTTGCTGCCGGACGTGTAGATGGTTTCTTTGAGATCGGTCTGAAACCATGGAATTTCATGGGCGGGGAATTGCTGGCACGTGAATCCGGTTGTATCGTCTCTGATTTCGTTGGTGGTCATAACCATGTCAACTCCGGCAACATCGTTGCGGGCAGTCCACGTATCGTTAAAGACATTTTATCTCAAATGCGTGAAGAATTAACGGATGCACTGAAACGTTAATTCGTTAATTATTAAATAAATATAATTTGAGCAATGTTGGTTTCAGGGCACCTAATTGGGTGCCCTGAAATTTTTAATGGGTTACTGAATGTTTGGTTCTATTCATCTCTTTTGGGAAGATAATAGTTGAGGTACTTCGAGAGCAGTTCTTTTCCCATGGGAGTAAAATGCACCGGATTCGTTGCATTAGCCAATGCTGAAACCGTATTTCTGGTATCAAAAACCGGCATGTTTTCATTGACCTCCCATCGGGTCAGCTGCCGGTAGACTCGCTCAGAAAGCATGGGTAGCAAGGACAGCAAGGCATTGTGGTCCAAATGAGGATCGGCGATTAGCCTGGAGAGCCATTCACTGTAAGGGAGTGACTGCAATGGATGCCCGCAGCATTCCTCTAAAAGACGGAAGAACCCATTAATATCAACGGACTGTGTTTTTCTATCCGGCGGAACGAGGTGGTAAGCCTGCCCCAGATTCCGTATGTCAGTCGCGATAGTCAAAAGCGCCGAGCTGACATAGTCAACAGAGACGAATTCCTTCCACTGACGCGGCAGTTCCGGACAGGCACCGATAGCAATGCATCCTATGATCAGGCGTGCGACAAAGTCATTCGGATTGCCGACACCACTAACGCTGTCGCCCATAATGAAACCCGGCCGGTAAACAGACACCGGGATGCCAATTTTCCGCGCCTGCCAGATAAGCTGTTCTACCACCCATTTACTCTGCGCATAGCCGACATCATATTTCAGGCCCTCTATATAGGGAGTAAGACTATCATTCTCGTAGATACAAGTCGTCGAATGCAGCAATCCTACCGGACCAAATGCGGCAATCGTCGATACGTAATGCACGGATTTGGCTTTGCCGTGTGTGGCTAAACGAAGAATGTTCAGTGTGCTGTCGATGTTGGAGGCGCGTTGTGTTCTGTAAGGATGAATGTAGTTAACATCTGCGGCTGCATGAAAAACGACATCGCTTGTGTTGGCCAATTCATTATAGAGTTCATCGCTGAGTCTTAATCTGGGTTGAGACAAGTCACCAGCGACGGCCCTAATGCGCCCGGCGAATGAGGCTTCCCACAATCCATACTTGGAAAGGGTATTCTTAATGCGTTTGAGTGCTGCGGCATCGTCTTTCGCTCGAACGAGACAAACTACATTTTTTATATTCTTTTGTATATTCTCGATAGTGAGAAGATCACGTAATAAGAATGCCCCCAGAAAGCCGGTCGTACCTGTCAGAAAAATGGATGCGTCAGCAAGATTAGCCCAGTCTTGCGGTGCCTCCGGCAATGGCCTGATGTCGTCCGGCAGTTGCCCGTCGCGTAGCCATTCCTCTGTTTCATCCTGCGCCTGCGGGGAGTTGCCTTGTGAAACGATGCTGGCAAGTTGGCGGAGGTTTGGTACTTCATAAATGGTCTGTGCCAAGAAATGCTGATTGAACTGACGAGCAAGTTCAATCACAAGACGCGACGCTTGCAGAGAGCTGCCTCCCAGTTTAAAAAAGTTGTCATCAAGCGAGATATCACTGTTGTGCAGGATCTTGCTCCAGATGCGATATACCGCATACTCGGTATCGTTGAAGCCCGCAGGTCGTTCCTCAGATGATGCTCGCGTTGTGAGCAGCGCCATAAGCTTACGCTGGTCTGCCTTTCCGTGCGGCGTCATCGGGATATGCTCGACGACGAAAAGACGGGGCAGCATGTATGCAGGCAGATATTCACTCAATTCCTGTATAAGCTGCTCCCGATCGAAAGTACCCGGTGACCGTGGAACAACGAATGCGGCAATAAAATCGTCTTCACCTTCGTTCTTCACAGCGCAGACCTTGGCTAAACGGATCTGCATGTTTTTTAAAATCTGAATTTCAATTTCTTCCAGTTCGATACGATGGCCACGTATTTTCACCTGACTGTCGATGCGGCCTGAAAACATGAAGATGCCATCGTCACGCTGCCAACTAAGATCGCCAGTCTTGTAAAGACATATCGGCTGAGAATGTCCGGGGATAGTCACATTGACGAAACGATCTGCATTTAGCTCGTCACGGTTCCAATATCCCCGCGAAAGTCCCTCGCCACCGAGATAGAGTTGTCCCATGTTTCCCGGCTCCAGCGGCTCAAAACTATCATTCAAAATGAATGCGCTGGTATAGTTGATTGGTAACCCGATAGGGACACTGCCATCAACCAGATCGTCCAGACTGATATCATGTGCAAGCGCGAATATCGTGCTTTCCGTTGGACCATACGCATTAAGAAGGTGCTTGGGAGGGGCGCCCGCTTCCAGAACCAGCTGCACCATGTGAGCATTAGGCGCTTCACCAACTATCAGAAGATAGCGAATATCACGGAATGCCTGAGGGTATGTTTTCGCGATCAGATTGAAAAGTGTTGCCGTAACGGAGATGATAGAAATTTCTTTCCTGACCAGTTCGGCCTGAAAATACTCTATGTCCAGTATATCCTTCTTGGGTGGCACAAAAACCATCGCTCCATTGAGAAGTGCTCCCCAGATTTCGAACAGTGAGATATCGAATGTCGGGTTGCAAGTACAGGCAATGCGATCTTCAGGCGTAAAGCGCACATATTCCGTATCAATGATAACGCGCATGATGCTTTTTAGCTCGATCTGTACACCTTTCGGCCTGCCGGTTGTGCCGGAGGTAAAAAGAACATGGCTTCGATGATGTGGGGCCAGACAAGCAATCTCGCTATCATCTAAACCTTCCCCTTCAAGCAGATCGGAAAAGGCAACGAATGTGGTGTGTAATTGAGGGGAGTTGTCTGGCGAATCAGTAATGGTCCATTTCACGGCCAGATCATCCAACATATCGTTCAGACGCGCCGGAGGTACATTCGGGTCAAGAGGCACACAGCTTCCGCCAGCCATAAGAATGGCAAGCTGGCTCGTGATTTGTTCAATTCCCGGTGCCAGCAGGATCGCAATAGGCTCTTCATGCATGACGCCAAGCAGCCGAAGTGAACCCGCAACGGAACTAGCCTGCTGTTTAAGTGTGCGATAATCGAGCGCTTTTTCAGGTGTGGAGATAGCAACCTTGTTCGGATAACTACTGACCTGTTTCAGGAAATTAGGCAACATTCAACCTCCCCATAAGACAATGGGATAATCACATACAATTACAATTACAATTACAATTAATAATATTTGAAATATTAACTTAACTAATAATAACTCATAGTTATTATATCAATAATGAATGAACCTAATTTCGAATACAAGCCCCCAACTAAGCTTTATTGGCTGTTTTTTGAGACGTATTTCAAAAATTTTTCTTTTTTCTTATCCTTATCAATGGCTTTAATAGGCTGTCGAGTGAACGACTTTTAACGAGTGGGAAATTGGTGGGAAATTGGTGGGAAATTGGTGGGAAATTGGTGGAAGGTTTTGCCCTGACAGGCACCTTCGTTGGCGGTGTTACGGTTGTCAATGTGACGCAGGTTGAACAGGGTAAAACCAGTTCTTCATGATAAAGGGCCTGTCACGCCATGAAAAACTACGGAGACAGGCTTTGCGGATATAATAATCAAAACGTGCCTCCTATTAGTGTTGCTGACTATTTGTAGAGTGCGAAATCAGTGTGCATGAGCTTCTACTTTTGGCCTAAGAAACAGCGCTGGTAGGGCAACTAACGCCATCACCCAAAATATGCCACTACCTATACTTTCATACATGAAACCGGCGATTATACTCATGACTGCAATACCGCCCCCCATCGCCAGAGCAGAATAAGTGGCCTGTAAACGGATAATTTCATTTTCCTTTCTGGCACCGATAAAACGCATCGCTGCCAAATGACAAACGGTAAAAGTGCCACAATGCAGAATTTGGATAATAATCAATGCGTATAATTCGGTAGATGTTCCCATTAGTCCCCAACGAAGTACCCCGCAGATAGCGGATAGCAGCAGAAGATTACGCGCACTCCAACGACGGAGTAATTGATTACTAAAGGTGAAAACAACAACTTCCGCTACAACTCCCAATGACCAGAGATAGCCAATGGTTGATGAAGAATAGCCTGCTTTCTCCCAATAGATGGAACCAAAGCTGTAGTAACCCGCATGGGCAGCCTGTAACAGAGTCACACACACTAAAAATTGCCATACAGGTTTTTCCAACAGGAGTTCTTTAAAAGATACAGCATGGGCATTCGCTGCTTTGATCTTACCTGCGGGCATAATTGAAGGTTTCAACATCATTCCCAGCAGCATGAATGCAACACTGAAAATCAAAAAGGCAAGAATGATATGATGTGTTCCAAACAAGTTACTGCCAATCCAGCTATTCAGGTGGTCAAATGATATATGCCATCCAAAATCTAAACTGCTGATTGAGAAGTTGACGCCATTGGAGGACATTAATATGCCTGTCAGCGAAGAGCTGATAATAAACGCAATCGACCCCCAAACCCTGACTTTGCCATAATCAAACGTAAACTGTTTTTGCCATGTTCCTGCCAGAGCATCTGATAAAGGAACTAAGGGTGAAAAAAATAAGTTAAAACCTATCATGGCAACGAGAAGCCATACCCAGTGGCTGTCAATGGTGAATCCGATGGCAAAAAGCAATGCTAATAGTGAGAGAATTCGCAATGCCTTAATTAACTTGGAAGGATCTTTTACCGCAGGAGAGATAACCAGACTACCGATAAAACGGGCAACCAATCCGACACCCAGCAATATTCCTATCATTGAAGCTTCAATACCTTCACCTTTTAACCAGACAGACCAGAAAGGTAAAAATATGCCGAAAGAGAAAAAATAAGTGAAATAACTTAACCCTAGCCAAAATGTCGACGGAACAACCATCCAAATGCCCCTATTTTTCAAATGCAAAAAACCCGCTCAAAACTAACGTAATGAGTCGGGCTTCAATTTTATCGGCAGCACTGCTTATATAGCGCTAGTTATATTGCACAACTCATATAGTACCAGTCATGTAGTACCAGCCGATATTTTATTTAAATTTATGCGTAAACCGGATATTTCGCGCAGATTGCCAATACTTTCTGCTTAACACTTTCAATGATAGCGTCATCATTGATGTTATCTAAAACATCACAAATCCAGCCAGCCAATTCACGGGTTTCTGCTTCCTTAAAGCCACGACGGGTAATCGCAGGTGTTCCGATACGAATGCCGGAAGTGACAAACGGACTGCGAGGATCGTTAGGTACGCTGTTTTTGTTAACAGTGATATTAGCGCGTCCTAATGCAGCATCCGCCTCTTTACCGGTAATGTCTTTATCCACCAAATCCAGCAGGAACAGATGGTTTTCAGTTTCCCCAGAAACAACTTTATAGCCACGTTGCAGGAATACTTCTACCATGACTTTCGCGTTTGTGGCGACTTGTTGCTGATAGACCTTAAATTCAGGCTCCATCGCTTCTTTCAATGCAACCGCCTTACCTGCGATAACATGCATCAGCGGGCCACCCTGAGAACCAGGGAAAACAGAAGAGTTTAGTTTCTTGTAAAATTCGTCATCGCCGCCTTTCGCCAAAATCAGGCCACCACGCGGGCCAGCCAGTGTTTTGTGCGTTGTTGTTGTGACAACGTGAGCATGAGGAACCGGGTTTGGATAGACACCCGCAGCGACCAAACCAGCTACGTGAGCCATATCGACAAACAGGTAAGCACCGATTTCATCAGCGATTTCACGCATCTTCGCCCAATCTACAACACCGGAGTAGGCAGAGAAGCCGCCGATAATCATTTTTGGTTGATGTTTTTTCGCCTGAGTACGGATATCGTCGTAATCAATTTTGCCGCTGTCATCAATGCCGTAAGGCACGATATTATAAAGTTTACCGGAGAAGTTAACCGGAGAGCCGTGAGTCAGATGGCCGCCATGCGCCAGATTCATGCCTAAAACAGTATCGCCGGGTTTCAGCAGTGTCATGTATACCGCAGCATTTGCCTGAGAACCGGAATGTGGTTGGACGTTAGCATAATCTGCGCCAAACAATTCTTTTGCCCGGTCAATCGCAAGTTGCTCAACTACATCGACATGCTCACAGCCACCGTAGTAACGTTTAGCCGGATAACCTTCCGCATATTTGTTAGTGAGCTGAGAACCTTGAGCCTGCATAACTCTTGGGCTCGTGTAGTTTTCAGAAGCAATCAATTCAATGTGTTCTTCCTGGCGACAAACCTCTTGTTCCATCGCTTGCCACAGTTCGGGATCGTAATTCGCAATATTCATTTCACGCTTTAACATTTAGTTCTCCTGACTCAGCTACATCTCTAAAAAATACCCCTGAGGGCCAGAACGTCACACAGTGTAAACTCTTTTTATCGAATGAGATAGTCTTGACAAGATAATTTACGCAAACGTTTGCATGACGCATTGACCGCCTATTTACAGCGGAATGACTGACTATGGAGTGAACGATTTCAAATTTATCAATGATATTTGTGATATTGATCGGTATTAATGGTGATATAAATTCCAATTTTTTGATTTAAATCAAGATGATCTCCTTTTATTCATTTTGCGTATTCCCAAACCCTATAAGTTGTATT
>NZ_VCDP01000038.1:0-101282 GCF_033949345.1 Xenorhabdus littoralis | reverse complement strand
GTTTTTTTTGATTTTCTTTCTGTTCGTGGTTTTTTTCAACAAAACTGTCATTTATGTTCTTTTATTGCCCTAAAACTGGTGTTATAGACACCAATGATTAAATCAAGGTAAGTAATATAAGCTGTTAAATAGAGTGTAAGGATGGCGTCCATGCAGTTAAAAGAACAAAAAAATGCGAGAAAAAGGATTCTGTCCTATCTTTTGGCTGAACAAATCGATCAGATAATACTTTCAGGTGAGTATAAAAACGGGATATCTAATGGTTAAGTCCGCACGCAGTATGTCGGGATTGCCGTGGATTGCGGCTATAGCTTTTTTTATGCAGTCTTTAGATGCCACAATTCTTAATACCGCACTCCCGGCAATAGCTAAAAGCCTTCATCATTCTCCACTGGCAATGCAGCCTGCTATTGTCAGTTATACCTTAACTGTCGCGATGTTAATTCCCGTCAGCGGTTGGTTAGCTGATAGGTTTGGCACTCAACGGATATTCATTTATGCCGTTTTTCTCTTTTCTTTCGGTTCACTCGCTTGTGCGCTTTCCCATAATCTCTCTTTCTTAGTCATCTCCCGAGTGATTCAGGGAATTGGTGGAGCCATGATGATGCCAGTGGCTCGTTTAGCCTTACTGCGAACCTATCCACGCAGTGAATTACTGCCGATATTGAGTTTTGTCACCATGCCTGGATTATTAGGCCCAATTTTAGGCCCCATGTTGGGCGGTTTGCTGGTCACCTATGCAACATGGCATTGGATTTTCATCATTAATATTCCCATCGGGTTACTGGGGATCATTTACGCCAGAAAAAATATGCCCAATTTAACTATGCCCAAATGCCCTTTTGATTTTCTGGGGTTCATGCTGTTTGGCATGGGATTGGTGATGATTTCTGTCAGCTTTGATTTATTTGGCGATAATTCTCTTTCCGGCTATATTCCTTTGGCCTTGTTGCTTGGCGGGATCACTATGCTGTTGATATACATCTTCCATGCAAAAAGGCATAAAAATCCCCTTATTGATCTTCAGCTATTTCAGACACACACATTTTCAATCGGTATCGCCAGCAATATCGCAACTCGCTTAAGTACTGGTTCACTCTCATTTATTATTCCGTTGATGCTACAGGTAGGATTCGGATACTCAGCAGTGATTGCTGGGATAATGATGGTGCCGAACGCAATTGGTTCAATTTTCGCCAAATCTTTTGTTACCAAGATACTGACTCAATTTGGATATCGAAACACTCTCATTTGGGCCACAATTATAATTGGTGTGATGATTTCACAGTTTTCTCTGCAAACACCGGAGGTGTCCGTCGTATTATTGATAATCCCTCTATTTATATTGGGAATGGCAATGTCTACACAGTTCACCGCAATGAATACAATTACACTTGCTGATCTGAACGATAACAATGCCAGTGCTGGTAATAGCCTATTGGCAGTGACTCAGCAGTTATCTATCAGTTTCGGGGTAACTGTCAGTGCCGCAGTCCTTCGGTTTTATGAATCGATGGAATATGGATCAACTGTAAGCCATTTTCACTATACCTTGATTACGATGGGGATCATTACCCTGATTTCTTCTACTGTTTTCTTGTTCCTTAATAAAGAAGACGGCAATAACTTAATTAAGAAATAAATCAACTAACGATGAGCAACAGAACTACGCTCGACCAATGCGGGTGTCAAAATCAGCTCCTTGGGTTCACTTTCTGGGTTATCCATTCGATAAAGCAAGGTATCAATTGCCAGCTTACCCAATTCCCCTTTTGATTGATGGATAGTTGTCAACGGGGGAGTCAGGTAAGGTGCAATTGCAATATCATCATACCCAATGACAGAAATATCTTTAGGAACAGAAAGCCCTGACTGATATAGCGCCTGATAAACGCCAATCGCCATGGCATCATTACTGGCAAAGACTGCTTCTGGAGGTTCCGGTAGCTGCAATAATTGTTTCATTGATAAAAAACCACCGGAAAACTCAAAATTACTGTAAATCTCGTAGTCTGCAGAGATTTCAAGTCCGGCATCTCTCATGGCTTTTCGATAACCAAACAAACGCTGTTGAGCAGGCATCTTATCCTGTGGACCTGCGATACAGGCTATTTTGCGAAATCCTCTGCTAATCAGATAATTTGTTGCCAGTTCTCCCCCCAGCAGTGAGTTATCTTTAATCACATCACTGGAAACATCAAAGGGAGACCAATCCATTGTCACAATTGGCACCAGAGGGTATCGCAGAAAAAAATCCTTAGATATCCGCTGCTGTTCGGAGCACATAATCAATAGGCCATCGACGCGCTTTTGCAACAGGGTTTCCATACAGCGGAGCACTCGAGTTAAATTACCTTCAGTATGAAGGATTAAACTATATCCTCGCTCATAGCAACTTAGCTCAACGCCTCTGACAACCTCACCATAAAACGAGTTATCACTGCTGGTAACCAGCATACCGATAGTTTTGGTTTGTTTGATTTTCAAACTTCGAGCTAAGGCAGAAGGCGTATAATTCAGCTCTTCAATAGCTGCATTTACCCTCTTTTTGATCTTCTCACTGACATAACGGTTATTGTTAATCACATGAGAAACAGTTGATGTCGATACGCCCGCAAGGCGGGCAACATCCTTCATGGTAGCCACAGTGAGTCCTGTTCAGATAGAAATGTATCAATTTCGTGTCGCCACGGTACCGCAGGCTGTGCTCCCTGACGTGTCACAGCAATTGCAGCCGCAGCATGGGCGAAGCGGATCGCCGACAACATCTCTTTTCCTTCCAGCAATCCCGTTACCAAGGCGCCATTGAATGTATCTCCTGCTGCAATCGTATCGATCGCTTTTACTTTAAATCCAGGAACAATTTTGCCTTCTTTACCTTTCTCACTTAACCATACACCGCGGCTTCCTAAAGTAATAATGACAGTTTCTATACCTTGATCATGTAAGGCCAGAGCCGCTTCTTTCGCTCCCATATCATCTTTTACGGTAATGCCTGTCAGGTATTCTGCTTCGGTTTCATTCGGTGTAATGATATCCACCAGAGAAAGTAACTGAGCTGATATTTTTTGGGCTGGTGCCGGGTTCAAAATGACTTTGGTATGATGTTTCTTAGCCGTTTCAGCAGCAAGTTGTACTGTTTCCAACGGTGTTTCTAGCTGTAATAATAGCGCATCAGCATCTTTGACCACGTGCTCATAACGGTGGAAATAATCTGGCGTCAGAGCACCATTTGCCCCAGCGTGAATACCAATGACATTTTCCCCTTGCTGGTTGACAAAAATCAGAGCCACTCCCGTAGTTTCCTCTTCAATACACTCAATTGATGAAGTATTGATATTATCTTTCACTAACTGTTGACGAACTTGTTCGCCGATATCATCCTGACCAACACAGGCAATAAATGTAATGTCAGCACCGCAACGACCAGCAGCCACAGCCTGATTAGCGCCCTTTCCTCCAAATGCAACCTGATACTGCCTCCCTTTTACGGTTTCTCCCGGTTGAGGAAAAGATTCAAGGTTCAAAATGTGATCCACATTAATGCTACCCATCACTACAAGTTTTGCCATGCTCATTGCATTTATTCCTGTATAAAAAAATGCAGACGTAGAAACTAATCGCTGCATGAATAATGTTGATTATTTTTTAACAATTAATTCCAGTTCAACCGGAATGGTGGCGTCAACTTTTTCACCTTTTAACACTTTGTCCGCAGTCTGAACGCCGATGATACCAATTTGATCTGGACGCTGTGCGATAGTTGCCCCCAATTTACCATTCTGTACAGCCTTAAGTGCATCGTCAGTGCCATCGAATCCGACAACCAGCACATCTTCTTTACCAGCTGTCTGCAACGCTCGTAATGCACCAAGAGCCATTTCATCATTTTGAGCGAAAACGGCTTGTACTGACGGATGAGCTGTCAGCAGGTTCTGCATGACATTCATCCCCTTTGTGCGATCATAGTCAGCGGGTTGGCTGGCCAACATATTGAATTTGTGCTTTTGGGCGGCCTGACCAAAACCTTCACCGCGTTCACGCGCTCCTGAAACGCCTGGAATACCTTCCAATTGAATAACTTTGACACCATTACCTAATTTTTCAGCGATAAAATTAGCGGCCATTTTGGCACCTAAACGGCTGTCGGAAGCAATATAGCTGATAACGTTGCCCTTATTCGCTGAATGGTCAAGAGCAATAACAGAAATATTAGCCTTGTTTGCCATGATGATCGCATTACCTACAGCATCGGAATCGGTTGGGTTAATTAACATCAATTTTATTCCGCGAGCCGTCAAATCCTGTACGTTAGCCAATTCTTTGGCCGGATTGTCCTGAGAATCAAGCACAATCAGGTTATAGCCCAGCTTATCAGCTTCCTTCTGAGCACTATCTTTCATTGTGACAAAGAAGGGATTATTTAAGGTGGAAATAACCAATGCAATATTCTCTTTCGCCAGTGCATTAGCACTTACCATTGCACTCAATGCCATAACAGGGAGAATGGTTGCCAGCTTCTTCATTTTCATGTTTTTCTTGTAGGGTGAAGTTATTTACTGCTTTTGTTATCCACAAAAACCGCCAGCAAAATGACAACTGCCTTGGCGATCATCTGATAGTTGGAAGAAATACCCAATAAGTTCAATCCATTATTCAAAAAGCCTAAAATCAGCGCACCAATCAGTGTGCCAACAATTCTTCCTTTTCCGCCAGCCAGACTGGTTCCTCCCAGTACAACCGCTGCAATGGCATCTAATTCATAGCCACTCCCTGCCATGGGTTGAGCAGAAGATAATCGGGCAACTTCTATAATGCTGGCCAGCGCGGCTAATAGACCACATAGGGAATAAACGATTATTTTTATTTTATCAACACTGATACCTGATAAACGTGTTGCAGATTCATTTCCGCCTAATGCGTAAATGTAACGTCCCAAACGAGTGTGATGTAGCATGAACCAAGCCGAAATAAAAACCAGCAACATGATCCACACCGGTGTTGGTATCCCCAATGGACGACCAATGCCGAACCAGCCAAATAAATCCGCGTTATCACTGAATCCTGTATTAATCGGGCTACCATCCGTATAAACGCGAGTCACACCGCGCAGCAGCAGCAGCATCACCAAGGTCGCAATAAAGGCTTGTACCTTGCCTTTTGCGACAATAACACCACTACAGGCTCCAATAGCCGCTCCTAGTGCGAGTGCTCCAACAACAGCAACCAGAGCATTAATATCCGTACTTACCATTGATGCCGCTACTGTTCCCGTTAAAGCCAACAAGGAACCCACAGAGAGATCAATCCCTGATGTCAGGATGACTAACGTCATACCAACGGCCATGATGGCATTAACAGAAGTTTGCTGAAGGATATTAAACAGGTTATTCAAGGTGAAAAAATTGGGACTCAGAGAAGAAACCACAGCAATTAACAATAAGAGTGCAATCAACGATTTTTGTTCCAGAAACCATGCTTTTGTGAACCAACGTTGGGAGGCTAGCTCTGTATTAGAATTCATACCCATTATCCTTGACCATTATCTTTAAACTGCCCCGTATTTTGTTTTCTGATAGGTTGTATGCTGGTAAATTGCTTACCGACAGCTGCCGACATCAACGCTTTCTGAGAAACGCTATCCGCACTGAACTCGCCACTGATACTCCCTTCATGCATAACCAGAATACGGTCACTCATTCCCATGATTTCCGGCATCTCCGAAGAAACCAAAATAATGCTCAAGCCTTCTTTTTTAAACTGGTTGATCAGTTGATAAATTTCCTTTTTCACTCCCACATCCACGCCTCGGGTTGGTTCATCAAGAATCAAAACCTTCGGGCGAGTCATCAAACCACGGGCGATTGCAATTTTCTGCTGATTACCGCCAGAAAGTAGCCCTATTGTTTGTTCGATTGAGGGAGTTTTGATATTGAATAACTTGATAAAGTCAGTAACGGCTTTTTGTTCTGCAGAGTGATTTAAGAAACAATAGTGTCGACTGAAATAGCGCAATGCGGTGAGGGACATATTCTCTTTAACCGACATGCCCAAGACCAATCCATCGCGCTTACGGTCTTCCGAAATATAGACAATGCCATTGATCAGCCCCTCCTGTGGATTGCGAATCTTAAGATGTTTCCCATTCAACAAGATTTTGCCTGCTGTTTTCGGCAAAGCCCCATAGATCATCTTCATCAATTCAGTACGTCCGGCACCCATTAAACCTGAGATCCCCATAATTTCCCCGCCAAAGAGGGAAAAACTGACATTATTGATCCCTGATCCTGAAAGATTTTCAACTTCCAGCCGTTTTTCTCCTCTCGGGAGATCCAAACGCGGGTATTGCTCCTCCAGCTTGCGGCCTACCATCATTTCGATCAAACGATCTTCTTTAAGAGTATGAACAGATTGTTCACCTATAAATTGCCCATCACGCAATACTGTCACATCATCACAGATTTCAAAGATTTCTTTCAGGCGATGAGAAATATAGACAATGCCACTCCCTTGAGTTTTCAGCTCCCGTATGACATGAAAGAGGGATTCGGTTTCCATATCAGTCAAAGCATCCGTTGGTTCATCCATGATAATGACTTTGGATTGGAAGCTCAGCACTTTGGCTATCTCCACCATTTGCTGATCACCAATGGATAACTCAGAAACAAGCCGATAACTGCTATAGCTAATATTTAAACGCCTTAGCAAATTATCGGCTTCTTTATACATTTTTTTCCAATTGATCATGCCCAGTTTATTGACAAATTCTCGCCCTAAAAAAATATTTTCAGCAATCGTCAACTGGGGAATAAGATTCAATTCTTGATGAATAATGCCAATACCGGCTTCTTGAGATGCTTTGGGGCCGGAGAAAGCGACTTCTTGCCCAAAATAACGGATCGTGCCGGTGTCTTTTGTATAGATACCAGTCAAGATTTTCATCATCGTGGACTTACCCGCGCCATTTTCACCGACTAACGCCATCACTTTTCCAGGATAAACGCTTAGTGCAGCCCCTGATAGGGCTTTTACTCCGGGGAAAGCCTTATCGATCCCCTTTAACTCCAGTAATGGCTCCATAGTAACCTCAGAAAGTTACACCAGAACAAAGGAGAATATTGGCATAGGGGGTACATTCCCCTGTACAAATAACGGCTTTGCTCTTCTCTGTTTTCTCTTTCAGAATGTTATGACTCACATACTTTACTGTAATTGCATTTCCCTGTTGTGTTTCGAGATCAGCAATACGCTTGATGATTTGCTCATGTATTTGAGGATTGTGTTCAATAATTTCAGCGGCCAAAATGACCGCTTCTACTTGTAATTCCCGAACAACAACATCAAATACAGAGAGCAGATCAGGAGTTCCCTGGGTTAGCGCTAAATCAATTCGTTGGGTAGACGATGGGATAGGTAATCCCGCATCACTAAGAGTGATTTGATCCGTATGCCCCAAACGAGAAATAATGGCTGAAATATCAGAATGTAATAAAACGCCTTTTTTCATTTTTTTATTAACTCCTTAGCGAAACGTTTCGCTAAGGAGTTATCATATAAAGCCCAATATCAAAGACAACATGATTAATATGAAAATGTGATCATCATGGTAACGTTTAAAATAATATAGCTAATAAAAAATATTAACTTATTGAATAAGTTAAGCTGAATCGATTTTTTTGAATAATCTAAAGAAGTTCAAGAACACATCATCAAAATCTTTACATAGATTGTATTTTATCTATAAATAAAGGGAGGTAATTAAGCGAACCAAGGTGTAAATACTATGCAATTGGTCGAAAAAATATCTCAATTAAGCCAGTATCTAGAAAGTGGCCTGTATGAAAGGCGACAAGCCATTCGCCTTTGCCTGTTGGCTGCTTTATGTGGGGAAAGTGTTTTTCTCCTTGGCCCACCGGGCATAGCCAAAAGCCTCATCGCCCGTCGGCTCAAGTTTGCGTTTAAAAACGCACACGCTTTTGAGTATCTGATGACGCGTTTTTCTACTCCAGAAGAGATATTCGGTCCCCTCTCCATTCAAGCACTCAAAGATGAAGGGCGCTATCAACGTCTTACCGAAGGCTATTTACCTGAAGCTGAGATTGTTTTTCTGGATGAAATTTGGAAAGCAGGCCCAGCCATTCTGAATACGCTACTCACGGCTATCAATGAAAAGAAATTCAGAAATGGCAATCAAGAAGAACAACTACCAATGCGTTTACTGGTTACGGCATCTAATGAACTTCCTGAGACGGATAACAGTCTGGAAGCACTCTACGATCGTATGTTGATCCGGCTATGGCTAGACAAAATTCAGGAAAAGAAAAATTTTCGGGCTTTGCTGACTGATCGGAACAATGAAAATGACAATCCTGTTCCTTCCTATATTCAGATCACTGATGACGAATTTTATCAATGGCAAGATAAAATCAGCCATGTATCTCTTCCTGAACATATCTTCGAACTGGTTTATCAACTACGCCAGCAAGTGAATGCGACCGAAAATATTCCTGATGTTTCAGATAGACGCTGGAAAAAATCTATCCGATTATTGCAGGCCTGCGCTCTTTTCAGTGGAAGAGACGAAATATCGCCGTTGGATATAGTGTTACTAAAAGATTGTCTCTGGCACGACTTGAATGCCTTAGAACTTCTGTCACAACGCATGAACGCTTTGCTAACCGAGCAGGCTTATCAGCAAAATTCCCTGATACAGAAAATAGATGGTCTATATCAGGAGTGGATACAATCCAATCGAGATAAACATGACCATCATTCCCTGCAATTAATCACCAAAGCCTCTCTTTTCAGCCGTAAAATCCTTTATTCATTACCCGAACATATTCAGGATGAAAAATTGATACTGTTTTTTCATCCTTCATTATACTTGCATAATATTGAAGTCAATTTTATCGAAACAGACAAAAAATCACTGGAAAATACACTAAAAAATAATACTGGTGAATTGCCCGCTCGTTTAAATGGTATTGGTTTCCCGCAAACCATCATGATAGAAATCAACGAAAAGCATCAGCTTGAAGTACTGGATGTCAGCCGTAATAGTGCCATTCTCTGCCAAACAGGACAAAAATCGATAACTTCAGAAAAAAACACAGCCATACAGAATCATTCCGAATGGAATGAAAAACTGATATCCATCAGCGATGAAATTCAGCATCAGCACCTATTATTTAGCCGACATCAACCTTGTTTATTTATAGAGGAATATTGGCTTGCCAACATTGAACAAAGTTTCTTCCAGTTAAAAGAAAAACTGGAGCAACTGAGGTCAAAAATGGGGATGTAGCATGTTAAAGCTGAGCATAATTGGTCTTTTACTCCCAAATGATGAGAGAAGCACACGGATCATTATCGTCCGTATGCCTTGATGGTGAAACTTCTGTAAGGGAGTGATTGATCCAGAGTGTCAAATATCATCTCCCTTGAGGGAAATTACCCATCACGAAAGCGCAAACAGCGCTCTAAGCTCTTGTGTATCCAGATTGCCTATCCATTGCTCTCCGTTACCTACCACCATATCCGACAGCTCACGTTTACGCTGGATCATTTCGTTGATGCGCTCTTCAAAGGTGGCGCTGGTAATAAAACGGTGCACCTGCACATTGTGCTGTTGACCAATGCGATACGCACGGTCGGTAGCTTGCGCCTCCACCGCTGGATTCCACCATAAGTCGAAATGAATCACGTTTGAGGCGGCGGTTAGGTTAAGACCCGTACCGCCGGCCTTGAGAGACAGCAGGAATACCCGCTCAGTACGATCAGTCTGAAATTTCTCCACCATTTCGTCACGTTTGGTACGGGACAAACCTCCATGCAGGAACATCGGCTCCCGCCCGTAGCGTTGCCGCAACCAGTGGGCAAGTAATTCCCCCATTTCTCGGAACTGAGTGAAAATGAGCGCCTTCTCGTGGCTGGCATGTAGAACATCGAGCAGATCAAACAAACGTTCGAGTTTGCCAGAAGCTAATGCATTGCTGGCGGGTTGTTTCAGGTACTGATCCGGATGGTTGCAGATCTGCTTCAGTGCCAGAATCATTTGTAGAACCAGTCCCTGACGTTTGAAACTATCGCCTTCAGACTCAAGAGCCAGTAAACCTTCACGCACCACCGATTCGTACAGTGCGGTTTGCGTTGGCGTCAAGGTGCAGTATTGATCACTCTCGACCTTATCAGGCAGGTCGCTGATCACGTTGCGATCAGATTTAAGGCGACGCAGGAGAAAAGGGGCAGTGATGCGCCGGAAGCGTTCCGCTACCTGCCGATCACGGCCGATCTGGATCGGCGTTGTATATTCTTTCTCGAAACGTTTAAGTGTGCCCAAATAACCGCGATTGACGAAGTCCATCAAACTCCAATATTCAGACAGGCGGTTTTCAACGGGAGTACCACTCATGGCGATATAGCCAGCAGCAGGGATGGACTTGATCGCCTTGGTCTGCGCAGTCGACGGGTTCTTAATATTCTGCGCTTCATCCACCACCAGCACTCGCCAAGACAGAGCCTTGAGCGCAGCCGCCGCACTACGGGCGATACCGTAGGTAGTCAGCAAAATGTCCGGCCGGGTGCGGGTTAATTCACGTTTACTGCCATGAAATACACCGATACTGAGCGTTGGCGCAAAGCGGGCTATTTCTTTCTGCCAATTGGTCAGCAAACTGGTGGGAACCACTATCAATGCCTTATCCTGATCCAAAACGCCGTCCTGCTTGAGCTTGAGCAGGGTAGTGATCACTTGCAGCGTTTTTCCGAGTCCCATGTCATCAGCAATGACGCTGCCGAATCCGACCTGTAGATTACGAAACATCCAAGCATAGCCACGTTGCTGATACGGGCGCAAGGTAGCGTTGAGACCGTTCGGTAAGGGCACTTCGCTCTCCTCTCTCAACTCGGTCAGAAGTTGTAGCATATTGTCATCAAGCTTCACCGGAGTACCGGCATATTCGCCAGCCAATGCCGTGCGCAGCAGTTCTGTACCCGACAATTTAGAGGGACGCTCCAGCTGGGCTTGCAAGCTCGCGATTTCCTCAGGATCGAGGTAGATGTATTCTCCTTTGAAACGCACCACGCCCGTAGCACCCTGAACCAATTGTTCGAACTCGGCGCGGGTCAGATGGTGCTCACCCAGAGCCACCTTCCAATCGAAAGTCAGTATCTCGTTGGCTCTCAGTTGACCATCTCCCAGCCCGGGAGTCTTACTGGATACATTCATCGACAACCGTGGGCGTAACAACCGCTCCAGCACTTTGGGCAGCAAAGTGCGAATGCCGAGCAGCTGAATGGCCGGGAGTGTGTCGAACAATAGCGTGGGCAGTTGCTCAGCCGTCAGAACAATGGGAGAACGTGCGCCCTGTCTCAAATAGTCATTAAGAGACGGGAAAAATTCAGCCAGTAGAACGACTGTCTGCAAGATACCGAAACGCGCCTGACTCCACTCGTCTTCGATCAGTACACTGTGCAGTGGGACTGGAGGCATTAACAAATCTGATTTAGGCTGAATAGCCAGCCCTATCTCGAAATCGCCGTATTCACCCTCATCCAAGATCAATACAGGGGAATAATCCCGTTCAGCCAGATGATAGCGTGAAAGCCAAGCCTGTAAAGCCGGGCCGATGGCACTTTCCCCTGAGCCATCAAAACTTTTCGGTTCAGTACTGAATAACAGGGACAATATTTTATTGTCACGCGGTTTCTCTCTGGCATAATCCGATTCCATTCGTATGTAATAACCGAGGAATACCGCACATAGCGCACTGGCCTGCATTATCGGTGAGATAGTCTGGTTCGGACTCAGAACAACCAGTTGTGGCGGCAAGCCTCTTGCCAGACACTGCACTTGTTCAGCCACTCGGCTATCGAGCATGGCTGGTAGCCAACGAATACCCAAGACGCCGGGTTCCGCCGCAAACACTTGTGGCACCACTGCTCCTTGAGCCAGAAGATGCAAGGATATCATGCGCAGATGGTACAGTGCGGCCACCTCTGGTTGTCTGTCCGGCAAGTCTGCTGGCGTGAGTTGTGCCAGTGCAGTGTCCAATTCTTCAATGGTATACAAGCCGTTGACGCCGCTGATGATAGCATGCCCTTCCCGGCTCAGCGTGATACGTGGACGGTGGGGAGCCAACAAAGTAACGATAGGCACATCCGCCGGGATCTTGCTATCCAGAGTTTTACGGGCGAATCTGGCTACCCGCGACAATACTCGTTGCATCACCTTGCACAAATCACCGTCAGGGAAAAAAGCAGGCTGTTCTGGCAGTACCGCCAACAGTGCCTCAGACAGCGATGGCAAGTCAGCATAATCAAGCGTCTCCAATGCAGTCGGATCTGACAAAGTGTCCTCTGCCGACATCACGTCTGCAATAAACAAAGCCGACAAATGCGGCACATTGACTACCACTTCGCGCTCAATATAAATCCCTCGTGCTTTTAGCTGCTGGATAAGATCCACGCCTCGCAGAGAGAACACCAAAAAAGGATTGCTATCGATTTCACGACTGACCAGATAAATCGTTGCCGCCAAGTGCTTACAAGGAACAGCCCAGTCGGGGCAAGAGCATTCCATCCTTAAGTCTTTCCATTGGGACGGAAAAACAGCAATACCCAAGCGTTTGGCTTGCTCCAACACAGAAGGATCTAATTCTTGATTGAGCAGCCGGGCTATCACACCAGGATCATCCACCAATGCATCAAGCAGTTGATCAACTTGCTTCTGCGACAGTGAGGGAACCCTAATTGAGACCTTATAAGGTGATGGACGGGAACCCTGCACGTTGGCCTGCAAGATGCCCCCCTTTAATGTCAGATTATTGACCATGCCTTTATTCGCGTAAGTTCTCCCGCGAGGCAGTCGGTTGTTATAATCTATATTAGTCAAGGAGTTAAGCCACTGTTTACCCCACCAAGTATTGCCATAACTCATAATATTTACCAAAAAGGATAAAAGATATAATCTGAATTTTACGGATTTTGATCTCAAATAACATGGCTATTGCTGACATTGATGCATGCTCACTAACCAAAAAATTGCAATAGTAGAGATCAAAAATGGGGGAGTAATATGTTAACACTGACCACTCTCGATCTCTTGCTTTCCATCAATGAAGGCGAGCTGATCGAAGAGATCATTTCGACTCTGTTGAGTTCTCCTCAATTGGTTATTTTCTTTGAAAAATTCCCAAGACTTAAACACGCATTACTGAAAGATCTTCCCGGATGGCAACAAACATTACAGCAAAGAATAAAAGAAACACTTATCCCTTCCCTATTGGCTGAAGAATTTCAGCTATATCAACAAATACAGACAATCAATACGGCAGATTTTTATCAAAAGCTGCCGATTATCGTAGAAAAACTTCAACAACTCGAATCGCCTTTTGCCAATGAGGCCAGCACACTATTAAAAATAGTATCTGAGCATACCCATTCAGGACAAATACTGTTTCTTCAACGCTGGCGTATCAATCTGATCCAGCAAGTGACGACATTTAACAAAACGTTATTAGAACAAGAAAAAGAACAGTTATTAGCGGAGATCCAGAAACGATTAACTCTCAGCGATAAGCTTGATCCAATATTTGATCACAATGATCGCACAGCAGGTCGATTGTGGGATATGAGCAAAAACCAACTTCACCTGACTTCAAATAATATACAACTCTTCACTCTCTATGCTGACATTCTCAGGCAGCAGCCTGAACTGAAAAAGCTGGCGCAATTGCTCGGGCGCAGCCAAACCGCTAAATCAATTCCCGAAGCAAACCATGCCCTTGAGCCATTCACCCAAATTGAGAGGATCCCTGATACCGTACCGGAACAAGTCAGTGGGATTCGACAAAGTGATGATATCTTAAGACTGTTACCTACTGAGATGGCCATGCTGGATATTGAAGAGTTGGAATACGAATTTTATCGACGGCTGGTGGAGAAAAAATTACTGTCCTATCGCCTGCAAGGGGATAACTGGCAGTCAAAAACGACATTAAAACCCGTAACTCATCACCACAATGCAGAGCAACCACGGGGACCTTTTATTATTTGTGTCGATACTTCAGGTTCAATGGGCGGGTTTAATGAACGATGTGCGAAGGCATTCTGTCTGGCTTTAATGCGTATTGCGCTGGAGGATAACCGCTACTGTCATATTATGTTGTTTTCGACAGAACTCATTCACTATGACCTGACATCATCAGACGGACTCACTCAGGCAGTACACTTTCTGGGGCAAACATTCAGGGGAGGCACCGATCTTGCGTCCTGCTTAAATGCAACGGTTGAGAAAATGAAAGAAAATATCTGGAAAGATGCTGATGCTGTTGTTATTTCAGATTTCATTGCCCAGCGTTTACCGGACTCTCTAATCCATCAGATAAAAAATCTGCAACAGCATCAACAACACCGCTTCCATGCGGTCTCATTTTCCCATTATGGAAAACCCGGAATCATGCGGATATTCGATCATATCTGGCATTTTGACACTGGGCTTATAAGCCGTTTACGGCGAAGATGGCGAAATTAAAACTTAAAGCACACCTTCAACAGATTCAATAACTTCTGGTGACCAAACACCGCACTGAACCTGACCAATATGTGACATTTGCAGCAACAGCATTACCAAACGTGATTGTCCGATACCACCACCGATAGACTGTGGCATATCACCTTTTATCAATGCCTGATGCCAGTCATACTGCAAACGCTCTTCATCATCAGTCAGAGCAAGCTGACGTTGCAGGGCTTCTGCATCAACACGGATACCCATTGAGGAAATCTCAAAAGCGTCCTGTAAAACTGGGTTCCAGACAATAATGTCACCGTTCAGACCCGAAAAACCATCGCTGTTTGGTGAAGTCCAGTCGTCATAGTCCGGTGCGCGAACATCATGTGATTGGCCATCAGATAACTTATCACCAATGCCCATCAGGAAAATCGCACCAAACTCTTTGGCAGCCTCACGCTCACGACCTTTAGCATCCAGATCAGGGTAACGTTTCAGAAGCTCTTCGCTGTGGATAAAGTGAATTTGATCTGGCAGGAACGGTGCCAGACCAAATTCCTTACTTACAGCTTGTTGTGTTTCTTTTATTGCTTCGTAGATTTTACCTACTGTCTGTTTTAAATAATCGAGTGAACGCTGACCTTCACCCATCGTTTTCTCCCAATCCCACTGATCAACAAACACAGAATGGATAGGGGTCAAGCGATCTTCATCAGGACGCAGAGCTTTCATGTGGGTATATAACCCTTGTTCAGCCTGAAAACCAAAGCGACCTAGTGTCTTGCGCTTCCATTTCGCCAGAGAATGAACTACTTCAAACGTTGCATCCGGCAATGTTTTCACTTTTACCTGTACTGCTTTTTCATGGCCGGATAGGTTGTCCTGAGTACCATCACCAAGGCGACTCAAGATAGGCCCTTGAACTTCAATTAAACCGAGTTGTTTCTCCAGCAAGCGGGAAAAGTATGATTTTACAAAACTAATCTGCTGCTGTTTTTCAATGAAGGATGTTTTCATGATGATACTCTCAAAAATTTTAGTGACCTTGTGTCTCGTTGATATAGATTAAGCAACAGAATGGGGTACAAATTCAATATCTGATAATAAAAATATTGTATAAGATGTATAAACGATAATTTTTACGCTATAAAAATAAATATCATTCAAAAATGGGGATTAAAAATGGCAGAAATTTATCAGATCGATAATTTAGACCGTGACATACTTCACGCTTTAATGGAAAACGCACGTACACCTTACGCAGAATTAGCCAAAAAATTCGCGGTGAGTCCGGGAACGATTCATGTACGCGTGGAAAAGATGAAACAATCGGGGATCATCACGGGGACCCGGGTTGATATCAGTGCTAAGCAGCTGGGATTTGATGTGTGTTGCTTCATAGGCATCATATTGAAAAGCGCCAAAGACTATCCGGCAGCACTAAAGAAGCTCGATATGCTCGATGAAGTTGTTGAAGTCTATTACACCACGGGGCATTACAGCATCTTCATTAAGGTCATGTGTCGATCCATCGAAGCGCTTCAAGATGTACTTATCAACAAGATCCAGACAATAGACGAAATTCAGTCAACAGAAACTTTGATCTCCCTGCAAAACCCGATCACAAGGACAATAAAGCCTTAAACAGAAAAATGATTAACCACATTATCCACAGGTAGATCCCAATAGATTCACAGCGTACAATACTTTCTCTTTAATTTAGCAAGGATCATGATGAGCACGATAACCTTAATCAGCGGCAGCACAATGGGTAGCGCCGAATACGTCGCCGAACATATAGCTGAGATCTTAGAAAATGACGGGTTTTCAACAACGGTGACTCATGGTCCCTCATTAGAGGAGCTTCCCCTTGAAGGGCTGTGGATTGTGGTTACTTCAACGCACGGAGCAGGGGAGTTACCTGAAAATATCCAGCCTCTGGCTGATATGATCTTACAACAGCATCCTGATCTAAGTAATGTAACATTTGGAGCCATTGGCATAGGCAGTTCTGAATATGACACCTTCTGCGCAGCAATAAGATCATTAGAACGCTTATTAGCGGATCACGGAGCGAAACTGATCGGCGATCGACTGGAAATAGACATCATGCAACATGAAATTCCAGAAGATCCGGCCGAAGAATGGGTCAAAGAATGGTCAAAGTTACTCTGATCTGATTAAAAATATAACGATCAACTGTGGATAACTTAGCTTAAAAGCAGGGGTTAACCCGTAGTTATCCATTTAATAACCATGATAGAATTAATCAGCTGTGAATAACTACGCTTTTAGATCCCAGCTTATACTGAGTTGGATCACGGATCATTCACAGCAAATGATCCTTTACAGCATCATGATCTTTATATGGAAAATCCACTTATCCACAGATGATCGCGATCCTAATAAAAGATCTAATAAAGAGATCTTTAAATAAAAAGATCTTCTTTTAATTAACGATGATCTCTTCCTACTTGGTCTGAAGGCCAAACTTGAGTAGAATCCTCTCCTCAATGCATATGACGCATTCTCACAATTGAAGGTTCGCACATGTTTTATCCAGAGCACTTTGACGTTATCATTATCGGCGGGGGTCATGCCGGTACTGAAGCAGCAATGGCTGCAGCCCGCATGGGCCGTCAAACCTTACTACTGACTCACAATATTGATACTTTGGGCCAGATGTCATGTAATCCAGCCATTGGTGGGATCGGTAAAGGGCATCTGGTAAAAGAGATCGATGCACTTGGTGGCCTGATGGCGAAAGCCACTGACCAAGCGGGTATTCAATTCAGAACACTCAATGCCAGCAAAGGCCCCGCAGTCAGGGCAACGCGAGCACAGGCAGATCGGGTACTTTACCGACAAGCTGTAAGAACCGCATTGGAGAATCAGCCTAACTTGATGATTTTCCAGCAACCAGTTGAAGATCTTATCGTTGAGAACGATACCGTCACAGGTGTTGTTACTCGTATGGGTTTGAAGTTCAAAGCTAAATCTGTAGTTCTGACAGTAGGTACTTTTCTTGATGGTAAAATTCACATCGGGCTGGAAAACTACAGCGGCGGACGGGCGGGAGATCCTCCTGCGATCTCCTTATCTCACCGTTTACGTGAATTACCTCTGCGTGTATCCCGCCTGAAAACAGGCACACCTCCTCGCATTGATGCGCGATCCATTGATTTTAATCAGCTTGAACAACAGCTGGGTGATAATCCGATCCCCGTATTTTCATTCATGGGTAACGTGGATCAACATCCACAACAGATCCCGTGTTATATCACCCATACCAATGAAAAAACCCATGATGTGATCCGAAATAATCTGGATCGCAGTCCGATGTATGCGGGGATCATCGAAGGGATCGGCCCTCGTTACTGCCCTTCCATTGAAGACAAAGTGATGCGTTTTGCAGATCGCAACGCTCACCAGATCTTCTTGGAACCTGAAGGGCTTACCAGCAACGAAATTTATCCGAATGGGATCTCAACCAGTCTGCCATTTGATGTGCAGATGCAGATCGTTCACTCGATGAAAGGCATGGAAAATGCCCGTATTATTCGTCCGGGTTATGCGATCGAGTATGATTTCTTTGATCCGCGTGATTTAAAACAAACGCTGGAAAGTAAATTTATTCATGGCCTGTTCTTCGCTGGTCAGATTAATGGCACCACCGGATATGAAGAAGCTGCCGCACAAGGATTGCTGGCAGGTCTCAACGCTGCTCGTTATGCCTTTGGTGAAGAAGGTTGGTTCCCACGTCGTGATCAAGCGTATCTTGGTGTTCTGGTCGATGATTTATGCACATTGGGCACTAAAGAACCTTACCGCATGTTCACATCCCGTGCAGAATATCGTTTGATGTTGCGTGAAGATAATGCGGATCTTCGCTTGACTGAGCAAGGTCGTAGACTAGGCTTAGTTGATGATCTTCGCTGGGAACATTATTCCCGTAAAGTTGAAATGATCGAACAAGAACGTCAACGGCTGCGTAATATCTGGGTACATCCTCACTCAGACAGTCTGGGAGAGATCAACCAAATTCTGAAAACACCGTTGTCAAAAGAAGCTAATGGTGAAGATTTACTGCGTCGTCCTGAAATGAACTATGAATTACTGACGTCCCTTCCACGTTTTACACCGGGATTGACAGAACCTCAGGCGGCAGATCAGGTTGAAATTCAAGTGAAGTACGAAGGTTACATTGCTCGTCAGCAAGAAGAGATCGAAAAACAACTGCGCAATGAAAACACTGCACTGCCAGTTGATCTGGATTACAAACAAGTCAGCGGTCTTTCCAATGAAGTTATTGCAAAACTGAATGATCATAAACCAAGTTCCATTGGGCAGGCTTCGCGTATCTCAGGTATCACTCCTGCTGCAATATCGATTTTGCTGGTATGGTTGAAAAAACAAGATTTATTGCGTCGTAACGCCTAAGGGGACGGACTTTGCTTAACAAATTGGAATCGCTTTTAGCGAAGACGGATATTGAATTATCGCTGAAACAGAAACAACAGCTCGTCGCCTACGTTGACATGCTCAATAAATGGAATAAGGCTTATAACCTGACATCTGTTCGTGATCCTGAACAGATGTTGGTTCGGCATATCATGGACAGCATTATTGTGGATCCATTCCTTCACGGAACGCGTTTTATTGATGTGGGCACCGGGCCTGGTTTGCCGGGCATCCCATTGGCAATTGTGCGCCCAGACTCCCATTTCACCTTATTGGACAGTTTGGGGAAACGTGTTCGCTTTTTACGTCAGGTTCAACATGAATTAGGCTTGGTTAATATCGAACCCGTACAGAGTAGAGTTGAAGAATTTATCCCTGAGCCGCCTTTTGATGGCGTGATTAGCCGCGCATTCGCCTCTCTGCAAGATATGCTTTCATGGTGCAGCCATCTTCCTAAGCCAGTTGAAGGACGTTTTTATGCCCTGAAAGGCATATTACAGGAAGATGAATTAGCTCAGTTACCGACAGAGATTACCCTTGATGCCATCATCCCTCTTCAGGTTACTCAGTTGGATGAACAACGGCATCTGGTAATACTTAAGTCAAACTAACTTTGTTGTGTATCAAAAAAAATCCAAATAATTAGTGGCGTCAATGGACATTAAAATGTTGCGGACGTTACTAATTATTTTCTTCCATTATTCCAATTTTATTTACTGCTGGATCACAGAAAACCAACGTTATTTTTATATTGATATAATTTCGCTTTTTACTAGTAACTATAGATTTTCTTGATAAATAATTTTTAGATAACATCAGTAAAATAAACATTTAACCTTTTTCATCGATATATCAGATAAAACTTTATAGGTATAATATTAATTGACTGATTTTCAGTGAAAAAAACAAAAGATTTTCTTTATATATTTAAGGGTTAATATAATTAATGTTTTTTATTTAATGTGATGCGTATCACGTTTGAACTGGGGTTTATATCGTTAATCGTTGCAGAATATTAAATGGTATTTGTGAGCAATCTGGCACCAAAGTTAGAAATTTAAATAATTATTCACTTTTTCGCTACTTATGGATTGAATTCATTTTGGCTCCCCGTATAATTTGCACGTTTTTGTCACTTGACACTCTTAAGCAAAGCCAGTTTTATACAACATTCAGCAAGACCTGATATGTGATGGCGTACCTCAGGGAGAAAACAAAAGTCATGTCTGTATCCCTTTACAGCGGTAGAATGGCACTGAAACTGTTACTTTTGCAGTTTATGACTTTTGTTATTCTCAGTGTGGTTTTTTATACCAAAAGTATAGAGTGGGGCGCATCTGCTTTTGCTGGTGGCTTGGCATGTTGGTTACCCAATGCCATTTTTATGCTGATTAGCCGTTTCCAAAAAGTGAAAGAAGAAGGTGTTCCAGTACGCATTGCATGGTTTTTCGCGATTAGTGAAGGGGTTAAGGTTATCATTACGATAACTGTGCTGATAGTCGCTTTAGGTGTGTTCAAGGCGGCATTTGCACCACTTGGTGTGGCTTATTTAGCGGTGCTGATTGTGCAGATCATCGCACCTGCCGTAATGAACGGTTAGCGTTTTTAACAACAAAAGGGTAAAAAGCATCATGTCTGCATCAGGAGAAGTTTCAACTTCAGAGTACATAAGTCACCATCTGAAGCACCTTCAGTTGGACTTGCGTACCTTTGAGTTGGTCAATCCCCACGCTAGTGGTTATGAGGCGTCGTTCTGGACATTGAACATTGACTCGCTTTTTTTCTCCATCGTATTAGGGATATTGTTTCTATTTGTATTCAGAAGAGTCGCGGTTCGCGCTACTGATGGCGTTCCGGGTAAATTCCAGACTGCGGTAGAAATGGTAATCGGCTTCGTTGATAACACCGTTCGTGACATGTATCACGGTAAGAGCAAAGTGATAGCCCCTCTGGCTTTGACTGTGTTCGTTTGGGTGTTACTGATGAACGCATTGGACTTATTGCCAATCGATTTTATTCCTTTAATCGGTGAACATGTCTTCGGCTTGCCTGCTCTGCGTATTGTTCCAACCGCAGATGTCAGTGTCACCTTGTCGATGGCTCTGGGTGTCTTTGTCCTCATTTTGTTCTACAGCATTAAGATGAAAGGAATTCGTGGTTTTGCGAAGGAGCTGACATTACAGCCTTTCAATCATCCACTGTTTATTCCGATTAACTTAATTTTAGAAGGGGTCAGCTTGCTGTCTAAGCCTATATCACTCGCTCTGCGATTGTTTGGGAATATGTATGCCGGTGAATTGATCTTTATTCTTATTGCTGCCCTGTTACCGTGGGGAGCACAGTGGTTACTCAGCCTGCCATGGGCTATTTTCCACATACTGATTATTACGTTACAAGCCTTTATTTTCATGGTTCTGACGATTGTTTATCTGTCGATGGCATCTGAAGAGCATTAATTTTTTATCAATCATTAATAATGTTTTAATTGAAACAAACTGGAGATTGTCATGAGTGTAGACCAGGATCTAATGTTTATGGCTGCCGCTATCCTGATGGGCTTGGCGGCTATCGGTGCTGCGATCGGTATCGGCATCCTCGGGGGCAAATTCTTGGAAGGTGCTGCTCGTCAGCCTGATCTGATTCCTCTGCTGCGTACTCAGTTCTTTATCGTTATGGGTCTGGTTGACGCCATCCCAATGATCGCTGTGGGCCTGGGCTTGTATATGATGTTCGCTGTCGGTACCAAGTAACGAGCAGAACTGAAAAATACGCCGATTCATTAATTGAAATAGAGGTATTGTGCCGTGAATATTAACGCAACAATCCTCGGCCAGGCCATCGCGTTTGTCCTGTTTGTTTTGTTCTGCATGAAGTATGTATGGCCACCAATCATGGCGGCCATTGAAAAACGTCAGAAAGAAATTGCTGACGGTTTAGCTTCAACAGAGCGTGCTAAAAAGAACCTGGACTTAGCGCAAGCCAATGCGACCGACCAACTGAAAAAAGCGAAAGCTGATGCGCACGTCATCATTGAGCAGGCTAATAAACAAAAAGCCCAAATTATTGATGATGCAAAAGTAGAAGCCGAGCTGGAACGTAACAAAATCGTAGCGCAAGCTCATGCTGAAATTGAAGCTGAACGCAAACGCGCTCGTGAAGAGTTACGTAAACAGGTTGCGATGTTGGCTATCGCAGGTGCCGAGAAAATCATCGAACGTTCCGTGGATGAAGCTGCTAACAGCGACATCGTTGATAAACTGGTCGCTGAACTGTAAGGAGGGAGGGGCATGTCTGAATTTGCTACGGTAGCTCGCCCCTACGCCAAAGCAGCTTTTGACTTTGCTGTAGAGCACCAATCTCTTGAGCACTGGCAGAACATGCTGGCGTTCGTTGCTGAGGTCACTCGCAATGAGCAGGTTGGTGAGCTGCTTTCCGGTTCATTGGCACCGGATACGTTAGCCAAAACCTTTATCACTCTTTGTGGTGAGCAGGTTGATGCGCATGCTCAGAACTTTATTCGTGTAATGGCAGAAAATGGTCGCTTGCTGGTATTGCCAGAAGTCTCCCAGCAATTTATCCAATTGCGTGCGTCACTTGAATCAACCATTAATGTTGAAGTGATTTCTGCGTCCGAACTGAATGAGCAGCAGCAGGCTAAAATTTCTGCGGCGATGGAGAAACGTCTGTCACGCAAAGTGAAGCTGAATTGCACAATTGACAAGTCTGTTATTGCCGGCGTGGTTATCCGCGCAGGTGACATGGTGATCGATGGCAGTATTCGTGGCCGTCTAGATCGTTTAACAGATGACTTGCAGTCTTAAGGGGACTGGAGCATATGCAACTGAATTCCACCGAAATCAGCGAACTGATCAAACAGCGTATTGCTCAGTTTAATGTCGTGAGCGAAGCTCACAATGAAGGAACGATTGTTTCCGTTAACGACGGTATCATTCGTGTCCACGGTTTAGCCGATGTCATGCAGGGTGAAATGATCGCTCTGCCTGGCAGCCGTTACGCAATTGCACTGAACTTGGAGCGCGACTCTGTGGGTGCGGTTGTAATGGGTCCGTATGCTGACTTGGCCGAAGGCATGAAAGTCAAATGTACTGGCCGTATTTTGGAAGTCCCTGTTGGTCGTGGTCTGCTGGGTCGTGTTGTTAACACACTGGGTGCACCAATCGACGGCAAGGGTGCTCTTGAGCACGATGGCTTCTCACCTGTTGAAGTGATTGCGCCAGGCGTTATCGAGCGTCAATCTGTTGACCAGCCTGTCCAGACAGGTTACAAATCCGTTGATGCCATGATCCCAATCGGCCGTGGCCAGCGTGAGCTGGTTATCGGTGACCGTCAGACGGGTAAAACCGCTCTGGCTATCGATGCTATCATCAACCAGCGTAATTCTGGTATCAAATGTATCTATGTTGCGATTGGTCAGAAAGCTTCTACCATTGCTAACGTAGTTCGTAAACTGGAAGAGCACGATGCACTGGACAACACTATCGTTGTTGTTGCATCCGCTTCAGAATCTGCTGCCCTGCAATATCTGGCACCATACTCTGGCTGTGCGATGGGTGAATACTTCCGCGATCGCGGCGAAGACGCACTGATTGTTTACGATGACCTGTCTAAACAGGCTGTTGCTTACCGTCAGGTTTCTCTGTTGCTGCGTCGTCCACCTGGACGTGAAGCATTCCCTGGTGACGTTTTCTATTTACACTCCCGTCTATTGGAGCGTGCAGCGCGTGTTAACGCTGAGTACGTTGAAAAATTCACCAATGGCGAAGTGAAAGGCCAAACAGGTTCTCTGACTGCACTGCCAATCATTGAAACTCAGGCGGGTGACGTTTCTGCGTTCGTACCAACAAACGTTATCTCCATCACTGATGGTCAGATCTTCCTGGAATCTTCCCTGTTCAACGCAGGTATTCGTCCAGCGGTTAACCCGGGGATTTCCGTATCCCGTGTAGGTGGTGCTGCTCAGACTAAGATCATCAAGAAATTGTCTGGTGGTATCCGTACCGCTCTGGCTCAGTATCGTGAACTGGCAGCATTCTCCCAGTTTGCTTCTGATCTGGATGATGCAACTCGTAAACAGTTGGATCATGGTCAGAAAGTGACTGAACTGTTGAAACAGAAACAATATCTGCCGATGTCCATTGCACAGCAGGCTCTGTCCCTGTTTGCCGCTGAGCGTGGCTATCTGGAAGATGTTGAAATCGCGAAAGTGGTCAGTTTCGAAGCTGCGCTGTTGGCATACGCTAGCCGTGAACATTCTGATCTTCTGAAAGAGATTGACCAGTCTGGTGATTTCAACGGAGAGATTGAAGCTAAGCTGAAAGCTCTGTTGGAATCCTTCAAGGCGACTCAGTCCTGGTAACACTATTCGGCCCAGTTTAATTTTATTTAATTAAAAAAAACATGGGCCGTCTGGTTGAATTCGGAGAAGCAGAAATGGCCGGCGCAAAAGAGATACGTACCAAAATCGCCAGTGTGCAGAACACGCAAAAAATCACTAAAGCGATGGAAATGGTCGCCGCGTCCAAAATGCGTAAAACGCAGGATCGCATGGCAGCCAGCCGTCCTTATGCAGAAACCATTCGCAGTGTGATTGGACACCTTGCGTTAGGTAATCTGGAGTACAAACATACATACCTTGAAGAGCGCGAAGTGAAGCGTGTTGGGTACGTAGTTGTTTCTACTGATCGTGGTTTATGTGGCGGTTTGAACATTAACCTGTTCAAAAAATTGCTGATAGAAATGAAAGACTGGTCTGATAAAAACGTCCAAGTTGACTTGGCGCTTGTTGGAGCTAAAGGGGTTTCTTTCTTTTCTTCTGTTGGCGGCAACATTGTTGCTCAAGTAACAGGGATGGGAGATAACCCATCATTGTCCGAACTGATCGGGCCAGTCCACGTCATGATGCAAGCATATGACGAAGGGCGTCTGGATAAACTGTATATAGTGACAAACAAGTTCATGAATACAATGTCTCAGGTTCCGACAATCACTCAGTTATTGCCTCTGCCAGTCGGAGACGATGAAACACTGAAGAGGAAGTCTTGGGACTATCTGTATGAACCTGATCCTAAAGCGCTGTTGGATACCCTGCTGCGCCGCTATATAGAATCGCAAGTTTATCAGGGCGTCGTTGAAAACCTGGCTAGTGAACAGGCCGCACGAATGGTAGCGATGAAATCCGCGACCGATAACGGTGGCAACCTGATCAAAGAGTTGCAGTTGGTTTACAACAAGGCTCGTCAGGCCAGCATCACTCAGGAACTCACCGAAATCGTTTCGGGTGCTTCTGCGGTTTAACAGCTAGGTTTACGAATTACGTAGAGGATTCAAGATGGCTACTGGAAAGATTATCCAGGTAATCGGCGCCGTAGTGGACGTCGAATTCCCTCAGGACAGCGTACCAAAAGTATACGATGCCCTTGAGGTTAAAAACGGTGAAGAAAAACTGGTGCTGGAAGTTCAGCAGCAGTTAGGTGGTGGTATCGTTCGTTGTATCGCAATGGGTACCTCAGATGGCCTGCGCCGTAATTTAGAAGTGACTGATTTAGGCCACCCAATCGAAGTTCCAGTGGGTAAAGCGACACTGGGCCGTATCATGAACGTATTGGGCGATCCAATTGACATGAAAGGTGAGATTGGCGAAGAAGAGCGCTGGTCAATTCACCGTGCAGCACCTACCTATGAAGAGCTGTCCAACTCTCAGGAATTGCTGGAAACTGGTATCAAAGTAATGGACTTGATCTGCCCATTTGCTAAGGGTGGTAAAGTCGGTCTGTTTGGTGGTGCGGGTGTAGGTAAAACCGTTAACATGATGGAGCTGATCCGTAACATCGCGATCGAGCACTCAGGTTACTCCGTATTTGCCGGTGTTGGTGAGCGTACCCGTGAAGGTAACGACTTCTATCATGAAATGACCGACTCAAACGTACTGGATAAAGTATCTCTGGTATACGGTCAGATGAATGAGCCACCAGGAAACCGTCTGCGTGTTGCACTGACTGGTTTGACCATGGCGGAAAAATTCCGTGATGAAGGCCGTGACGTTCTGCTGTTCGTTGATAATATTTACCGTTACACCCTGGCCGGGACAGAAGTATCTGCACTGTTGGGTCGTATGCCATCTGCGGTAGGTTATCAGCCAACACTGGCGGAAGAGATGGGTGTTCTGCAAGAGCGTATCACCTCAACCCAAACTGGCTCTATCACTTCCGTGCAGGCAGTTTACGTTCCTGCGGATGACTTGACTGACCCATCACCAGCGACAACCTTTGCTCACTTGGATGCAACCGTTGTATTGAGCCGCCAGATCGCATCTCTGGGTATTTACCCTGCGGTTGACCCTCTGGATTCAACCAGTCGTCAGCTTGATCCACTGGTTGTTGGTCAGCAGCACTATGACGTGGCTCGTGGTGTTCAGTCAATCTTGCAGCGTTATCAGGAACTGAAAGACATCATCGCCATTCTGGGTATGGATGAACTGTCTGAAGAAGACAAACTGGTTGTGGCACGTGCCCGTAAGATCCAGCGCTTCCTGTCTCAGCCATTCTTCGTCGCAGAAGTCTTCACTGGTTCACCAGGTAAATTCGTTTCTCTGAAAGACACTATCCGTGGCTTTAAGGGCATTCTGGACGGTGATTATGACCACCTGCCAGAGCAGGCGTTCTACATGGTTGGTACCATCGAAGAAGCTGTGGAAAAAGCGAAGAAGCTTTAATACGGCTGACGGGAGGTTGATATGGCTGCAATGACGTTCTCCCTGAACGTAGTCAGTGCTGAAAAACAGTTGTTTGAAGGACTGGTACAGAAAATTCAGGTGACAGGCAGTGAAGGTGAGCTGGGGATTTATCCTCAACATACCCCGCTGCTTACTGCCATAAAACCGGGCATGATACGTATTGTTAAGCAGTTTGGCGAAGAAGAATTTATCTACCTGTCAGGTGGAGTTCTTGAAGTTCAGCCAAACGGCGTTATCGTACTGGCCGATACAGCGATCCGTGGTAAGGATTTGGACGAAGCTAAAGTGCTTGAAACTAAGCGCGAAGCTGAAGAACACATCCGTAACTCTCACGGTGATGTTGATTATGCTCAGGCATCTGCTGAATTGTCGAAAGCGATCGCGAAACTTCGCGTTATCGAACTGACAAAAAAAATGATGTAATAAGTACCCGATAAATTTTGAATTGAAGCCAGTTGAGCTGCAACTTGAAATACGGGTATAGGCAGTGAGATAAAAAGCCAGTTGGTGAAAGCTAACTGGCTTTTTTGCATTGCGAAATATGTGGCAATTTATTTCGCAAACGGGTTTACTTTCATACTTAAAATTGGAATTGTCAGGTTTCTTATGTCTATTATTTCAAACGGCATCAATGCTAAAAGTGTCGTGATCCTTGCCGCAGGTAAAGGAACTCGCATGTATTCCGATCTCCCTAAGGTTTTGCACTTGCTGGCGGGTAAACCGATGGTTCAGCATGTCATTGATACCGCAATGGAGTTGGGAACCCAGAATGTTCATCTTGTCTACGGGCACGGCGGGGACTTGATGAAACAAACACTTTCCGACCAAAATCTGAATTGGGTACTACAAGCTGAACAGCTTGGTACTGGCCATGCCATGCAGCAGGCAGCACCGCATTTTGCCGATGATGAAGACATTCTGATCCTTTACGGTGACGTGCCTTTGATTGCTAAAGATACTTTAGAGCGTCTGATCGAAGCGAAACCGGAAGGTGGTATTGGTTTATTGACTGCCATTTTGGATAACCCGACGGGATATGGTCGTATCATCCGTGAAAATGGTGAAGTTACCGGCATTATCGAACAGAAAGATGCGACAGAAGAACAGCGTAAAATCAACGAAATCAACACGGGGATTCTGGTTGCGAATGGCGGTGATTTGAAACGTTGGTTATCCAAATTGGAAAACAACAACGCTCAGGGGGAATATTACCTGACAGATGTTATCGCACTGGCACACAAAGAAGGCCGTCAAATTAAGGCAGTACATCCAAGCCGTTTAAGTGAAATGGAAGGGGTTAACAATCGTCTTCAACTTTCAGCACTGGAGCGTATTTATCAGTCTGAGCAGGCCGAAAAACTATTGCTGGCAGGTGTCATGTTATTAGATCCAGCTCGTTTTGATCTGCGTGGAACATTAACACACGGCCGCGATATCGTGATTGATACCAATGTGATTATCGAAGGACATGTCACACTGGGAAATAATGTTCATATCAGTTCTGGCTGTATCCTGAAAAATTGTGTTATTGGTAATGGTGCAGTCATTAGCCCTTATACCGTAATCGAAGATGCTGAACTTTCAACCGAATGTACAGTTGGGCCTTTTGCTCGTTTACGCCCGGGTACTAAACTGGCTGAAAAAGCTCACGTCGGCAATTTTGTTGAAATGAAAAAAGCCTCTCTTGGCAAAGGCTCCAAAGCGGGTCATCTGACTTATCTTGGTGATTCTGAGATTGGAGATAATGTGAATATTGGTGCAGGAACCATTACCTGCAACTATGATGGTGCTAATAAATTTAAAACCATTATTGGTGATGATGTTTTTGTCGGGTCAGATACCCAGCTCGTTGCGCCTGTTACGATAGAAAAAGGGGCAACTATCGGAGCAGGAACCACCGTAACAAAAAACGTTGCTGAAAATGAGCTGGTTATCAGCCGCGTGAAACAAACTCATATTAAAAACTGGCAGCGCCCAGTGAAGAAAAAATAAATAAGATATACCCATAATAAAAACCCAATAGATTTCAATTCGCTGTATTGCGGCTTGAAAGATAAAGGGAATAATCCCCATCTCTACAAAGCTCGGGGATCGGCAAAGCCGGAACACGATTTGCCGTAAGACAATCAGGTTGTGCGACATAAAAGGGGCTTTTTATCGCCCTGTTTTTAGGAATAAAACACATGTGTGGAATTGTTGGTGCTTGTGCACAACGAGATATTGCAGAAATACTGATCGAAGGTCTTCGTCGCCTTGAGTACCGTGGTTATGATTCTGCGGGCGTGGCTGTCGTTGACAGTGAAAACCGTATGACCCGCCTGCGTGAAGTTGGCAAAGTACAAATGCTGGCGGATGAAGCGGACAAACAGCCAGTGATCGGCGGCACAGGAATTGCCCATACCCGTTGGGCGACTCACGGTGAACCTAATGAGCGCAATGCCCATCCTCATGTTTCTGAACATATCGCAGTAGTGCATAACGGCATTATTGAAAACCACGAAGAACTACGCGAAGAGTTAAAAGCGCGTGGTTACATCTTCTCTTCTGATACAGATACTGAAACCATTGCCCACCTTGTTCATTGGGAACAACAACAAGGCGGATCACTGCTGGAAGTGATTCAGCGCGTTATCCCGCAATTGCGTGGTGCTTACGGCACAGTCATTATGGATAGCCGTAACCCTGACATGCTGGTGGCTGCGCGCTCTGGTAGCCCATTGGTGATTGGTTTAGGCGTGGGAGAAAACTTCCTGGCATCCGATCAACTTGCGTTACTGCCAGTGACTCGCCGCTTTATCTATCTGGAAGAAGGTGATATCGCAGAAATCACTCGCCGTACTGTTCGCATCTTTGATGTGAACGGTGAAGCAGTTGAACGTGAGCAGATTGAATCCAATGTTCAGTACGATGCAGGTGACAAAGGTGTTTATCGTCACTACATGCAGAAAGAGATTTATGAACAGCCGATGGCTATCAAAAGCACATTGGAAGGCCGTTTAAGCAACGGTCAGGTAAATCTGTCAGAACTGGGCGCTAACGCTGCGGAACTGCTGTCCCAAGTTGAGCATATCCAAATCGTTGCCTGCGGAACTTCCTATAATGCAGGAATGGTTTCACGCTACTGGTTTGAATCATTGGCGGGTATTCCGTGCGATGTCGAAATCGCTTCTGAATTCCGTTACCGCAAACCTGCACGTCGTAAAAACAGCCTGCTGATTACCCTGTCTCAGTCTGGTGAAACGGCAGATACCTTGGCTGCCCTGCGTTTATCCAAAGAACTGGGTTACCTGACTTCGTTGACCATCTGTAACGTAGCGGGTTCATCTCTGGTACGCGAATCAGAATTTGCCCTGATGACCAAAGCAGGCGCTGAAATCGGCGTAGCCTCTACCAAAGCCTTCACGACCCAGTTAACAGTACTGCTGATGCTGGTAGCTTACATGGGGCGTCAGAAAGGCGCTGATGCGGCATTGGAACACGATATAGTCCATGCGCTGCATGCCTTGCCAAGCCGCATTGAAAGTATGTTGTCCAAAGACAAACTGATTGAAGCATTGGCAGAAGACTTCTCTGAAAAACATCATGCCCTATTCCTTGGCCGTGGCGATCAGTACCCGATTGCGGTTGAAGGTGCGCTGAAACTGAAAGAGATCTCCTACATTCACGCAGAAGCCTATGCAGCGGGTGAACTGAAACATGGTCCATTGGCGCTGATTGATGCGGACATGCCAGTGATCATCGTTGCACCAAACAACGAACTGCTGGAAAAACTGAAATCCAACATTGAAGAAGTCCGCGCCCGTGGTGGTTTGTTGTACGTCTTCGCCGATCAGGATGCGGGTTTCACCAATAGCGAAAACATGAAGATCATCTCCCTGCCACACGTAGAAGAATTGATCGCCCCGATCTTCTACACCGTGCCACTGCAATTGTTGTCTTACCACGTTGCATTGATCAAAGGTACGGATGTGGATCAGCCGCGTAACTTGGCGAAGTCGGTGACGGTGGAGTGATAGTGTTGTAGTTAACTGTCAGAGATCTGTCTTATGAAGGCAGATCTCACTGTATTTGGGGAGTTTGCACGTAACGAACTTATTACTCTTTTCTGAAAACAGATCATAGTTATTTTCACGTAATGAGCGATGTCTAAGCTACACTCAATAGGTCCTAAAAATACTCCCAATTTCGGTTGTTTCTATGTTACTTGACAGCCAAAATTTCTATTGCCTAACTAGGTACTTATTTATTTCTTTATGTGATTTTATTATTAAGTAATCACATAAGTTTCGATTAATTTTAAAAGTATTATGTGACCATTGGTGTTTGTCACATTAAGCGGAAAAGATATGAACCACAGCGTACACAATAAACTGATTTCTTTTATTTGGAACATTGCTGATGATTGCCTACGTGACGTATATGTCCGAGGTAAATATCGTGACGTGATTCTGCCAATGGTGGTATTGCGTCGTTTGGATACTTTGCTGGAACCGACCAAAAAAGCGGTACTTGACGAAGTTAAATTCCAAAGAGAAGAAATGAATTCCATCGAATTGGATGATGATCCGTTGATGGAAGCAAGTGGTTATGTGTTCTACAACACCTCTAAATGGACATTAAAAACACTGTTAAAGACTACAACTAACAACCAGCAAATTTTGCTCGAAAACTTCAATGAGTACCTGTTGGGTTTTAGTAACAATGTCAAAGAAATTATTGATTGTTTTAATCTGAAGTCTCAAATCTGCCATATGGCGTCTAGACAAGTGCTACTTGAAGTGGTTGAAAAATTTGTATCAGAATACATTAATTTGACACCAGAAGAGACTAATGATCCTGATGGCAATAAACTGCCAGCCCTTACCAATCTGGGAATGGGATATGTCTTTGAAGAATTAATCCGCAAATTCAACGAAGAAAATAATGAAGAAGCAGGGGAGCATTTCACACCACGAGAAGTGATTGAGTTGATGGTTCACTTACTTTTCGATCCACTCGAAGATTCTTTGCCACTCACCATGACCGTGTATGATCCAGCTTGCGGTAGTGGCGGTATGCTTACGGAGTCGCAAAACTTCATTAAAGAAAAGTATCCAAAAGATAACCGTGATATTTACCTGTATGGTAAGGAAATCAATGACGAGACTTATGCCATCTGTAAGTCAGATATGATTATTAAAAACAATAATCCGGAAAACATCAGAGTGGGTTCAACTTTATCTACTGACGAATTTTCCTCACAGTTTTTCGATTTTATGCTATCCAATCCACCCTATGGAAAAAGTTGGGTATCAGAACAAAAGCATATTAAAGATGGTTCTGATGTGATTGACCCGCGCTTTAAGGTTAAATTGAAGGATTTTTGGGATGTTGAATCTGACTATGATGCAACACCTCGCTCAAGCGATGGGCAGCTGCTATTTCTGATGGAAATGGTCAGCAAAATGAAGTCACCAAAAATTAGCCCGTTGGGGAGTCGTATAGCTTCTGTTCACAATGGTTCTAGTTTGTTTACTGGTGATGCAGGCGGTGGTGAGAGTAATATTCGTCGTTATATTATAGAAAACGATATGTTGGATGCGATTGTTCAGTTACCAAATAACCTTTTTTATAACACGGGTATCACCACTTATATTTGGATATTGAGCAATAATAAATCAGAAAAACGCCGCGGCAAGGTTCAACTGATCGATGCCAGCCTCTTATATCGCAAATTGCGTAAGAACCTTGGCAATAAGAATTGTGAGTTTGCTCCTGAGCACATTGAAGAAATAACACGCACCTACTTGTCTTTTGACACCATTGAACGTCAATTGGATGCTAGTGGTGATCCCGTTGGAATTGCCAGCCAGGTATTTCGTAACGATGATTTTGGTTACTACAAGGTTACGATTGAGCGCCCTGATCGTCGTAAAGCAAAATTCACATATGATGCTATTAATCCGCTTCGATTTGATAAACAGCTCAGTGATGTTATGTCACATTTATATATTGAGCACGGTGACAAGGTGTATGAGAAAGGTTTCCTTAAGTCCATTGAAAAAGAGATTGTGTCTTGGTGTGAAGAAAATGAAATTAGTCTGAACACTAAAGCTAAAACCAAACTTCTGGATGTTAAGCACTGGTTATCACTCAAATCTGTATATGAAACAGCTAAACAATTAATGGCAGCAATTGGGGCGAATGAATTTGGTGATTTCAACAAGTTCAAATCACAAGTAGAACAGGAGTTGAAAAAATACCAAGTTAAGCTTTCAGCTTCCGAAAAAAACACTATCCTGAATGCGGTGAGCTGGTATGACGAAACAGCGGCTAAGGTTATCAAAAAGGTTGTTAAATTGACGGGTGATAAGCTTGATGAACTTTTGAAAAGCTACGACTGTGAATCCTTGGATCTGCCTGATTTTGGATTCTATCCTACAGATAATAAAGGTGAATATATCACCTATGAAACCAACACTGATTTACGTGATAGTGAGTCCGTACCACTCAAGCAAAGCATCTATGAATACTTTCTGGGAGAAGTGAAACCTCATGTCGATGAAGCATGGATCAATCTGGACTCCGTGAAAATCGGATATGAGATTAGCTTTAACAAATACTTCTATCGGCATAAACCACTCCGCACTCTTGAAGAGGTGGCATCAGATATCATCAGTTTGGAACAGAAGACTGAGGGATTGATTGCTCAAATATTGGGTGTTTCTGTTGAAAAGGCCCAAGGATAAAGAGGCAATGTGATGAATATTTACGAATCAGTAGAGAGTAAAAAATCCTCAACAGTTGTAATCGATGACTTCCAGCTTCCAATCGGATGGAAAATATATCGTTTTAGGAACCTTTTTAAATTTGGTAAGGGTTTAAATATTACGAAAGAAAATCTTCAAGACGATGGAATTCCTTGTGTTAATTATGGAGAAGTGCATTCAAAGTATGGATTTGAAATTAATCCTGTAAAGCATAAACTTAGATGTGTAAGTGATTATTACTTAAAGAAAAATTCAACTTCATTACTAGAGTTAGGCGACTTTGTTTTTGCAGACACATCAGAAGATATTGAAGGTTCTGGAAACTTTACCCAGCTCGTGGCAGAAGTAAAGACGTTTGCAGGGTATCACACGGTTATTTGTAGGCCTGTTGGTGATGGCAACCATAGATTCTTGGCTTATTTATTGGATTCTTTGTCATTTCGGAAACAAATTAGAAAATCTGTCAAAGGAGTGAAAGTATTCAGCATAACAAAATCGATACTGAAAAATACCCAAGTATGGTTACCAGATATTAATTATCAAATCATAGTTTCCGCCTTTCTCGATAAAAAAACAGTTCAACTTGATGAGGCTATCGCCATCAAAGAGAAGCAAATAGCCTTACTGAAAGAACATAAGCAAATTATCATCCAGAAGGCTGTGACACAAGGGCTTGACCCAAATGTATCTATGAAAGATTCAGGTGTGGATTGGATTGGGAAGATACCAGCACATTGGGAGATGGCTCCAGGCTTTACTATTTTCAAGGAAAGTAAAGATTCAAATAAAGGTATGGTTGAATCTCAAGTGCTTTCACTTAGCTATGGAACTATCATAGTTAAACCAAAAGAAAAACTAGTTGGATTGGTTCCTGAGTCCTTTGAAACCTATCAGATTGTTGAACCAGGCGATGTAATTATCAGATGTACTGATTTGCAGAATGACAGAACCAGTCTAAGGACAGGTATAGCAAAAAATAGAGGAATAATTACGAGTGCATATTTAAATTTGCGAGTAAAGAACGATGCTTACCCTGACTATGTACATTATTTTCTGCATGTTTTGGATATAACTAAAGAAATTTATCGATTTGGTTCTGGTTTGCGTCAAAACTTAAGTTTCGCAGACTTTAAACATATGCAAATATTACAACCATCAAAAAGTGAACAGATTGAAATAGTTTCATACATACAAGAGCAAGAGGCTCATACTATAAATTCAATAAACTTTCTCCAAGAGCAAATAGAAATGCTCAAAGAATACAAAAACTCTCTAATCAACAGTGCAGTGACCGGAAAAATCAAAATAACACCTGAAATGGCCGAATCATAAGTAAGTCAGCACTTAATCGTCAAACTAACCATATTAGCTTGGTTAAAGTAAATTAAACAGGCCCTTCTGGAATGGATGCGGTAGGACGACAATAAATCCTACCGCATCCTATTTTTTATAACGTTGGCGGATTTATTAAAGAGATTAGGTCACAATCTATCGTTAGGAATCTCGATTACATAAACAAATTAGAATAATCTCTAAAAGGATCGTTGCGAAAGGTGGCAGAGACACTGAGGCAAAAGAATTTAGGATAAGGATAATTGAGATTTATGGTCAGTAAAACTAACGAACAAGCATTAGAGGCAGCAATTGAGAAATATCTGGTAGGAGTTAGTTCTGAAGAATTGAAAGAAGATTTGTTTGTTCATGAGGCAGGTACTAAATATTCTGCAGAAGCGGATACTAGATATTCTGCGGGAGTATCGGAAGATTTCGACAATCAATATGCTTTAGATAGGCGATTTTTCTGGCAATTTCTGGAAAAAACGCAAAAAGCTGAAATAGCTAAACTCAAGAAAAATTCCCCCTCTGATTGGCAAAGAAAACTGCTTGAACGTTATGACCGTCTGATTAAAAAACACGGTGTTTTGCATCTGCTTAAGAAAGGGATAAGCGTTGATGATGCACACTTTAATCTGATGTATTCAGTTCCACTGGCTAGCAGTAGCGAGAAGGTAAAGCAAAATTTTACTGATAATATTTTCAGTTGTACCCGGCAAGTGCGTTATTCACTTGCTAATCCGCGACAAGAAATTGATATGGTTTTGTTTATCAATGGTATTCCTATTATTACTCTGGAATTGAAGAATACTTGGACAGGACAAACAGCGAGATACCATGGGCAAAAGCAGTATCGTGAAGATAGAGATCCTAACCAGCCATTATTGACTTTTGGGCGTTGCTTGGTACATATGGCGGTGGATACCGACGAAGTCTATATGACAACCAAGCTGGCAGGTAAAAATACTTTCTTCTTGCCGTTCAATAAAGGGCATAACCATGGTCAGGGTAATCCACCCAACCACAATGGGCATAAAACTGCTTATCTATGGGAAGAAATTTTCACTAAAGAAAGCATTGTTAATATTATTCAGCACTTTGTTCGTTTGGATGGTACCAGTAAAGATTCTCTCTCGAAAAGAACACTTTTCTTCCCTCGTTATCATCAATTAGATGTAGTACGTAAGCTAATGGCTCATGCATCGACCTATGGAGTTGGTCAAACCTATTTAATTCAGCACTCCGCAGGTTCAGGGAAATCTAATTCTATTACATGGGCGGCTTATCAGCTTATTGAGACCTATCCAGCATCGGAAGCAGTTTCAGGTGGGCGGGGTATTGAACAACCATTATTTGATTCAGTCATTGTTGTAACAGACAGGCGCCTGTTGGATCAGCAGCTTAAGAAGAACATTAAGGAATTTTCTGAAGTAAAGAACATAATTGCACCAGCCCGTACATCATCTGAGCTCAAGCAAGCACTGGAGAATGGCAAAAGGATTATCATCACGACCATCCAGAAATTTCCGTTTATCATTGATGGTATTGCTGACCTCAGCGACAAACGATTTGCCGTGATTATTGATGAAGCACATAGCTCTCAGTCCGGGTCAGCTCATGACAATATGAACCGAGCAATGGGTAAATCGGATGTTGAAGAGGAAGAGGATGCTCAGGATAAGATCTTGCAAGCGATGAAATCACGTAAGATGCGTGGTAATGCATCTTATTTAGCGTTCACTGCGACACCCAAGAACAGCACGTTGGAGAAGTTTGGTCAGTGTCAGGAGGATGGTTCGTTTAAGCCATTCCACCTATATTCAATGAAGCAAGCCATTGAGGAAGGCTTCATTTTGGATGTGCTCGCTAACTATACGACTTATAGAAGTTACTATGAGATCGAAAAATCGATCGCTGAGAACCCTGAGTTTGATACCAAGAAAGCACAAAAAACGTTGCGTGCTTATGTCGAACGCAGCCAGCAGACCATCGATACTAAAGCAGAGATCATGCTTGAACACTTTATCCCCCATGTAGTAAATGCTAAAAAAATCAAAGGGAAAGGTAAGGGCATGGTCGTAACCCAGAACATTGAAACAGCTATTCGATACTACAAATCAATTAGTCGTATTTTGGAAGAGCAAGGCAATCCTTTTAAGGTATTAATCGCTTTTTCAGGCTCTAAAGAAGTAGATGGTATTGAATATACCGAAGCAGATATTAATGGTTTTGCTGAAGCAGACACCAAGGACAATTTTGATACAGATGAGTATCGCCTGCTTGTAGTTGCCAACAAGTACCTTACTGGGTTTGATCAGCCAAAACTTTGCGCTATGTATGTGGATAAAAAGTTGTCTGGTGTTTTATGTGTACAAACACTTTCTCGCTTGAACCGTAGTGCTCCTGCATGGGGTAAGAAAACTGAAGATTTGTTTGTATTGGATTTCTTTAACTCAGTTGAGGATATTAAGGTAGCATTTGACCCTTTCTATACTGCAACATCTCTGTCTCAGGCTACAGACATTAATGTTCTTCATGAGCTAAAAGATGAAATGGATAATGTGGGGGTTTATGAATGGCATGAAGTTGAAGACTTTGTAACCCGTTATTTCAATAATGAAGATGCTCAAACATTGAGTTCAATCATTGATAAGGCAGCGGAGCGGTTTGAAAGTGAGTTAGAACTGGAACCCGAGGCTAAAGTAGATTTTAAAATCAAAGCCAAGCAATTTGTGAAGATTTATAGCCAGATGGCATCTATCATGCCTTATGAAATTGTCATATGGGAAAAACTATTCTGGTTCCTTAAATTTCTAATTCCTAAATTGAAAGTGGAAGATCCTGACGCAGAAGTTTTCGACAAATTACTGGAGTCGGTAGATTTAAGTTCTTATGGCCTACAACGGGTTAGGCTAAACCATGGCATTAAGTTGGATGACTCGGAGTCAGAGCTAGATCCTCAGAACCCTAATCCAAGAAGTGCCCACGGACTGGAGAACGAGACTGACCCGTTAGATGAAATCATTCGTACTTTTAATGAAAGATGGTTCCAGGGTTGGAGTGCTACTCCTGAGGAACAAAGGGTTAAGTTTGTAAATATCGCTGACGGTGTCCGTAATCATCCTGATTTTGAAACCAAATATAGAAATAACCCTGATCCACATAACCGAGAGTTGGCGTTCGAAAAAATATTGAAGGAAATTATGTTGCAACGCAGAAAAGATGAGCTAGAGCTTTACAAATTGTTTGCAAACGATCCAGCCTTCAAGATTTCTTGGACTCAGAGTATGCAACGGGTTATTGGTGATGAAGAAGATGACTGATTTTTAATTTTAAATACAATATGTTAATAAATTTCAAACAATCCGAAACCGACAATTAGTCGGCGTTGAAACCAGCAAATAGACGCCATTCAGGTATTAAGCCTTTATCTTATAAGTACGGCTATCAGCCGTACTTATTTGCTTATTATTCCACCCAATGCTAACCTCCATCAGTACAATAAATAAACACACCCAGAAATAAACCGGAGCACCTCAAATGGCAACGATATCGGTAAAAAAACCTCAAAAAGAGGCTAAAAATGCCCGTGTAGAGTTAAAAACCAGTACCGAGCTAAAAGAAACTTTGTGTCAGGCAGCTCAGGTTGCAGGTGTTGATTTAAGTGCTTTTATCCTGAATGCCGCTTTTGAGCGGGCAGAAGAAGTGCTGGAGAACCAAAAGCGTCGTGAGTTAGATGAAGAAAACTGGCGTACTTTGAATATGCTGATTGCTGAACCTGCGTCTCCAACCCTTGCTTTACACGCTTTGATGAGGAAGAACAAAGATGGAAAAGCCACTAAATGAAATTAGGGTTGAATACATTTGTGTAAATTATCAGAGTGATATGACATATCCGGGGCAAAAAAACTTTGATTGTGGCAATCATGTTATTAATCGTTATGTCCGCAGCAGCCTTAAAAACAATGTCGCTACCGGAAATTGTGTCGCTAAAGTTTTAATTGATACTCAAACAGATGAGTTACTTGGTGTATGCAGTTTTACGGGTTATTCACTGGCAAAATCTCGTTTAAGTGGGGTGTTAAGTGGTTCAATGCCAAGTGACCTTTCCGTCGTTCGTTTGGTGATGCTGGGTGTATCAGTCAAGCATCAAAAGAAGGAATATGGCCATATTTTAATGCGGGAATTTTTAGTGCACGCCATCAAAGTTCATCATGTGATGCCGATTAAGGGAATATTTTTGGATGCCGATCCTGATGCTGTTGCGTTTTACACACTTCTTGGATTTGTCGAGCTGGGAATGCCTGCATCCAATGGAGCAACTCCCATGTTTTTAAAGATTCAGGATTTATTGGCAGCCGTAAAGTGACTTTAACTCACTGCAACGCGGAAGACTTGAATAAGAGGATGGATAGTGAATGACTGTTCCTGCTCAACCAAAGATTTATCATATTGTTCATGTGGATCGGTTAGCATCGATTATCGCCACGGGAAGCTTACTCTGTGATGCACAAATCATGACTCAAGATGTCGCTGGTACGATTATTGGCATGAACAGCATCAAGCAACGTCGATTGCAAGAATTGACGCTGGCAAGTCATCATGATCTCTATGTCGGGCAGTGTGTACCGTTCTACTTTTGTCCCCGCTCGATTATGCTCTATATAATTTCTCAAAAGAACCATCCAGAATTGATTTACCAAGAAGGACAAGAACCCATTGTGCATCTTCAAGCTGATCTTCATACATGTGTAAGTTGGGCAAAGCAAGAACAGCAGCGTTGGGCATTTACACTATCCAACGCCGGATCGTATTTCTTTGAAGACCGATGTGATTTAGCACAGTTACATGAACTCGATTGGCAGGCAATTGAAACTAGACAATGGAAGGGCTGTTAAGAAGGCAAGCAGGCAGAATTTTTATTGGAACATAGCTTTCCTTGGCATCTTGTTGAAGCTATAGGCGTTCAATCGAAACAGATTTATCAACAGGTAACTGATACTTTAAGAGCGGCGGATCATCGTCCACCTGTTACAATTAGACCAGAATGGTATTACTAAGGAGGCTACTAAAATGATCGAGTTAACGAGCGGTGATATTTTACGTGCCGATGCAGAAGCAATTATTAATACCGTAAATTGTGTTGGTGTAATGGGGCGGGGTATCGCATTACAGTTTAAAAATGCCTGGCCTGATAATTTCAAAGCTTATGCTGCTGCTTGCAAGAAAAAAGAAGTACAGCCCGGAAAAATGTTTATTTTTGAAACGGGTCAGTCAGCTAATCCTCGTTTTATTATCAACTTTCCCACCAAGCGCCATTGGCGTGGTGCAAGCCGAATGGAAGATATTGATTCTGGACTCGAAGCATTAGTTGAAAGTATTAAAAAACACGACATTAAATCGATTGCTATCCCTCCGCTAGGGGCTGGTTTAGGTGGTTTAGATTGGGAACTCGTTCGTGAAAAAATTGAAACAGCAATGAGTGAACTATTTGAAGTGCGTGTTTTAATTTACCAACCAAAAGGTGCGCCAGAGAATGACAAAATGGCTCATCATAAAGAAGTACCTAAAATGACGGCTGGCCGTGCTGTACTGATTGAGTTGATACAGCGTTATTTAAAGGGATTACTCGATCCTTCCGTTTCACTGCTTGAGGTGCATAAGCTGCTTTATTTTATGCAAGAGGCGGGAGAGCCATTGCGTTTGAATTATCAAAAAGCACATTATGGCCCTTATGCGCAGAACTTGCGTCATGTTTTAAATGTGATTGAAGGCCACTTTATTTCTGGCTATTCCGATGGTGGTGATGCGCCAGATAAGGTACTTCAGTTAGTGCCAGGCGCAATTGATGAGGCAAACGCATTCTTAGAAAAACACCCTGAAACCCGTGAGCGTTTTGAACGTGTATCATGTCTTGTGGAAGGTTTTGAGTCTCCGTTTGGGTTAGAACTGTTATCGACAGTGCATTGGCTGAATAAGTATGAGCAAGTAAGAGGCTCAGAGGAAATTGTTCGGGCTACTCACAATTGGAATGAGCGCAAACAGCAGTTCACAACAAGGCAAATTGATGTTGCTGTTAAAACCCTCGAAAGGAAGCATTGGTTAACGTTTTAAAGATCTAGGAATTATTGGTAGCCATAAAGTTTTATGGAAAAACCAGCCTTAACCTCACCTTACTCGAAATTTTGAAATTTATAGGCTATAAACCATCAAATAACATCAAAAGGATACGAATATGGATCCCATCCTACAAACAGTTCGCTAAGCCGCAACAACTCTTTTTTTAGTCGTTGTTGCGGTGATCTCCTCTTATTGATCATGAATAGGCAGATTGCCGCCAGATTTCACTTTCTGAGCGGATTTTTTGTCATGTCTAATAAAACTACGCCCGTTTGGGGCTACTCTTTATCGTCAGCGCTTGTGCTGATGGTTCCGTTTGATCTCCTCGCTTCATTGGCAATGGATGTATATCTACCAGTCATTCCGGATATGCCGGCTGCACTTGATACCTCACCCGCTATCGTCCAACTGACGCTGAGCGTCTACATACTTTTACTTGGATTGGGGCAGATGATTTTTGGCCCGCTGTCGGATCGTATCGGCCGACGATCCGTGCTATTAGGCGGGGCTTTGCTTTTTTCTATCGCTTCCTTTGCCCTTGCCATAACAAGTAGTGGTGCATTGTTTGTCGTCTTGCGGATTTTGCAGGCATTGGGTGCATCGGCAGCTCTGGTGGCGACTTTTGCGACTGTCCGGGATGTCTATGGTGACAGACCTGAAAGTAGCATTATTTATGGTCTATTCAGTTCCATGCTGGCGTTTGTGCCTGCGCTCGGGCCTATTCTCGGCTCTGTCATTGCGCTTGTTTTTGGCTGGAGAGGGATCTTTGTGATGCTTGGCTTGCTGGGGCTGTTGGCATTCAGTCGTGCGCTACCCCGATGGCATGAGACACGACCACCGAAGCAGAATAAACATGGATTAGCCATTGCGTTGATTTTGTCTAATAAGTCTTTCTGGATCTATACCCTTGGATTCAGTACTGCGATGGGGTCATTTTTCGTATTTTTCTCTACTGCCCCCCGTGTACTTGTCAGTCATACCGGTTTTTCTCAAATGGAGTTCAGTATAGCGTTTGCGACGGTTGCGCTCGTCATGATCGTTGTGGCACGTTTCGTTAAATTTTTCGTGTCACGCTGGGGCATTCCGGGAAGCTTCGCGCGAGGCTTATTTGTCATGATGACGGGAGCTATTGTTTTAGCGGCTTGTGCTGTCTTCTCGAAACCATCGTTTATAACTTTCGTGATGCCAATGTGGTTGATTGCGGTTGGCATGGTGTTTGTCGTTTCGGTCACGGCAAATGGAGCGCTTCGGGATTTTAGCGATGCCTCGGGCACTGCTGTCGCGCTGTACTACAGCATCCAAAGTCTGATTGTGGGCGGAGTGGGTACGCTCATGACTTTGGTGCTTGATGGCGATACGGCTTGGCCATTGGTAGCTTATTGCTTCGGAATGTCAGCAGTAAGTTTCATTGCATTCACGATATTGAAACCTTTTTAAAACTGACTAACGGCTAAATTAATTGCTAAAGCTATAAATATTAAACCTGTTATTTTATTTAAAACCGTTTGTATTGATGGTGTATCAGATAAAACAACGCTCAAAAAACCAGATAAATAGGATATGAGTGTAAATACTAAAAAAGAAATAACTACAAATATTAACCCCAGATAGAATAGCTGAAATGGAATGGGTGTTATATTTTCACTATTAGTCGTAAATTGAGGGAGAAAAGCCAAAAACAAGAAATTATCGGCTGTAAAATAGGCAATGGTTGCGACTACATCAACATCTTGATCAGAATATTTATTCAGGTTGTCCTTATGCCACAATGTATATTCAATGCTTGCATTAGGCGCTTCTGTCTCAATGAGGCAAAATATAGATGGTAAAGTAGCTTGGGCAACATAGTCACTGGAAGTAGTTTGTAATTATTCAAGATGTGCTTTCCGTGTAGTAATCGGCTGATTATTATAATAAATCTAAGTAATTAACGTTTCAATTTTTCGGCTAGTTAACATAGTGATACTCCCCCCACATAAAAGCAAATGGTTACCTCTGAAAATAAAAAATAACATGACAGATTGAACAAAATACTTATCTGATTAAAAAAGTCTTTTTGCAGGAGAGGTAACATGAATAACCACTATGATGTTTTGATCATGGGAGCGGGCGTTGCTGGCATTGGTATGGCATGTCATTTAACAAGAGAATGTCCCGGTAAAAAGTTTATTATCATAGAACGTCGTCAGGCTATCGGTGGTACGTGGGATTTATTTCGTTATCCGGGCATTCGTTCTGATTCGGATATGATGACTTTTGGCTATAAATTCCGGCCTTGGTCTGAAACCAGTGTTTTTGCTGACGGGCCTTCAATTAAAAGTTATGTCAATGAAACGGCAAAAGAGTACGGGATTGATAAGAAAATAGAATTTGGATTAAAAATAATTAATGCAGATTGGTCTGGTACAACTAGCCAATGGAGCATTACTGCTGTTGAGGAAGCGAGTGGGGAGTCACGAACTTTTACCTGTAATTATCTCGTCGCAGCGACGGGTTATTACAATTATGATGAAGCGTATATGCCCGATTATCCCGGTGTTGAGGATTTCAAAGGGCCTGTCATTCATCCTCAACACTGGCCTGAAAAATTGGACTATAAAGGGAAGCGGGTTGTTGTGATTGGCAGTGGGGCGACCGCAGCGACTTTAGTTCCGACCATGGCAAATGATACCAAACATATCACTATGCTACAGCGCTCTCCCAGTTATTACTTATCTGCTCCCGCAAACGATTATATTTCTGCATTCCTGAATAAATTTCTGCCAAAACGTTGGGTTTATACACTCAGCAGAAATCGTAATCTTTTTATTCATCGTTTACTTTATAAAAGTAGTCGGCACGTACCCACTTTACTTAAATCATTTTTATTATCATCCGCCCGCAGAAGGGTAGGTGACAAGTTTAATATGAATCACCTGATGCCCAAATACATGCCTTGGGATGAGAGATTATGTGTGATCCCGAATGGTAATTTATTAAAGGCATTGAAGGAAGGTAAAGCCTCTATCGTGACCGATCAAATAGAGCGTTTTACTGAAAATGGCATTTTGTTGCAATCTGGTCAGGAATTACCGGCAGATATTATCGTCTCCTCAACCGGCCTGAATTTATTACCTCTTGGTGGCATTGAAATTTCTATTGATGAGAAAAAATTACAGGGCAATGAGCGCATGCTTTACAAAGGAACTTTGATACAGGATATTCCGAATTTTGCCTATTTATTTGGCTATATCAACAGTTCATGGACATTGAAAGTTGATCTCTCCGCTGATTATATCTGCCGTTTATTGAAAGAAATGGATCGTCGGGGCGCTAAGTCTGTCACTCCCAATGCTCAACCAGATGAAATGCTGAAACACGAAAACATTTTTGGCGAGCTACAATCGGGTTATGTAAAACGTGGTGATGAGGGTCTTCCTCGTCAGGGACGCAGCCCCAATTGGCATGTTTCACATGATTATAAAAAGGATAAAGAAGTATTGGGGCAACCCGTGGATGATACGGCATTACGGTGGAAGTGATTTTTGATATGGAGCTGATTAATTTGAAAATTCAATATATTTAGCAAGCGATGAAGTAATGAGTCAGCTGCAATATCAGGAGAATTAGCCCGTCATTAAAACGGGCTGTTTATTTTGATTAGTCAGATTGATGCTGATTTAGTGCATGGCGTGCCTGAGCTGCCTGAAGATATTTATGGATCATATTGATGAATTCTTCATCTGAAAGGAATTTATTATTATTTTAAAATTTCTCATATAAATATTTATTTCAAAAACACAGGTGCTTTCCCTGACTGAAACAGAATAAAATTAATTTTTTGGGGTAAGAGAGAATAATTCTATTTTATTCATAAGGCTGTGAAATGGGAATAATATAATATTCCCAATTATCTAAAGCTGACGGTTTGTGGTGCTCCACTTTTTTGTAAGCCAAGAGAAAACCAACCCTGCAATAGCACCAAAAATATGCCCTTCGGTTGAAATTTCACTTTGTAAGGGAAATAGCCCGAAAACGATCCAGCCGTAGTAAATCAGCACCAGAACGGCAAAAAAGAAATCTTTGGCTCTTCTCAGAAAATAAGCATTAGCCAGCAATAATCCCCACAGACCACAAATCCATCCACTGGCACCGATATGAATGTAGGAGCGACCAAATAACCAGACCAGAACTCCTTCCACAAAGATGATAAACAGGCTGGCGAGCACATAGTAACGGATGGAGTGAGTCATCAGTAATGCGCTGAGTACTAATAAAACGGGGAGATTGTTAAACAAATGCATCCAACTGCCATGCAGGAAAGGAGATAGCGGAATGCCAATCAGCCCTTGGGCATGCAGAGGGATTATGCCGAACTTATTTAATGCATAGCCGGTAAAACTATTAATTAATTGGATGGTAATCAACATTAATGTCAGATTTGCCAGAATATAAAGGCGTTGTTTGAGCCATACAGTCATTACTCTCTCCTGACTGAAACTGGAAATGATGTATCAAGGTTTTTTCTAATTGTAACAGCTGATCCGGCCATAATCGGTCATGTTTTTATGACAGATTACTTTTTCTGCTTCTTACCTTTTTTCTTACCTTTTTTCTTACCGATTATTTCAGGATCACGATTAGGGAAAGGGTTCTCCAGATAATTTGCTAACTGCTGATAATTAGATATGGTAAAGAAAAAGCGCCAAAGAGTTCAAAAGGGATGGTTAGCATGAATTTCCTTTAATCTCTTAGAGTCGAATTCCCCGCCGTTTTCGGCGGGGTTCTTCATTATTTCGAATAACTTCCTAATGCCTGAACACTTTCAACTAAATCAGCTAGTTGGGCGACAACGCGATCCCCCACATCGGCATTATCGCCGCCCAGTGCTTTATTGCGCATAAAGTCGCGTTTGATTTGCTGCCAGCGTTGTGCCTCTTCTGGCGTAATCGTGCCGCGAATTTCTGCCAGTTTGAGAAGATTCTCTTCCGCGCCGCTTGTCAGTAATTGAGCTTCACCCAAATAATGATCATCAATAATGCGCCGTACTTCTTCGGCATTCATGACCGCAGAAACTTTTTCACTGAGTTTGTTCATATTGCGGTAGCTGCCCTGCAATTTGAAGGGGGGGTCTGTCCGGTATTTATCAGATTGTGCGGCGCTGATGATGTATTGCTGGTTCACCTTGAACACGATATCCCGCATCATCAGCAAACGCTCAAGTATCGCGACGATTTCGGTGATCTCGGCTTCACTGTAGGGATAACTCAGGCCGTTGCTGGAGAAGGGTTTGCCCATTGCTTTATCGATAAACAGATAGAGATCGTTCATATCGCGCAGTGCCAGCGGTGCCAGTACCGGATTCGATGTCAGGCTGTTTTCGATATAGCTCAGTGTGAATGCCTCTTCCATACCGCCCAATACTTCGCCGAGGTTATAGATATCGGCTCGGTTTGCCAGCATATCCGGGATCTTGAACAGTTCGCCAGATTCGGTATAAGGGTTACCCGACATGACAACGCAGAACTTTTTACCGCGCATATCATAGGTTTTCGTCTGACCTTTCCAGACTCCTTCAATGCGCCGTGTGCCGTCACACAGGGAAATAAACTTCTGTAAGAATTCTGGGTTGGTGTGCTGGATATCATCGATATACAGCATCACGTTGTTGCCCATTTCCAGTGCCAGATTGAGTTTTTCCAGCTCCTGGCGGGCAGTGGCATTTGGGGCCTGAATCGGATCGAGTGACAAGACATCGTGCCCTAATGCAGGGGCGTTGATCTTCATAAAGATCAATCCCAGACGATTGGCGATATATTCCATCAATGTTGTTTTGCCGTAACCGGGCGGGGAAATCATCAATAACATCCCCATCAGATCTGTCCGTTTGCCTTCTCCGAGAGCACCGATCTGCTTCGCAAGGTTGTCGCCAATCAGCGGCAGATAAACATCGTTGATCAGTTTATTACGTACAAATGAGCTGAGTGGCCGGGCTTTAAATTCATGCAGTCGTAAGGACTGGCGCTGCTGACTCAAGACGCTTTGGCGCAATTCCTGATAATGATGATAGGCGGGAATAAATACTTTCCGTTGTTTGCGCATCCGGCAGAAATAGTCATCAAGACTCAGGGTCAGTGTTTGGTTGACGATGCAAGGGTGTTCGCCGATTAAATCTGTGATAGTAAAGCGCAGATCCACTTCACTGAAACGTGCATTCAGTGCCTTATCCAATAAAACCAGTGCCACGGCTTCTGAAATATAACCTTTCAGTGGAGCGAATTCTGGCAGAGTACAGAGACCATTCAGCCAGTTTTCCACCAGCATCCAGCGTTGCGCGAAACGTTGGCCGAGGTTCTGTTGTGAGTGGTTGAAATCCCCCCACATATGCGCTTTTTCCAGTTCAGATTGCAACCCTTCCAATAACGTACGGGCATATTTGCTGAAACTGAATTCCACGGTTGTCCGACTTAATGCCAGACTCAGGTATTCCGCCGCTTGTGTCTGTTGGTAAGGTTCACACTTGAGTGGATGGCACTCAAGGAACAGGCTCAGCTCCGCTTCGATTTCGGCCTGTAGATCCAGTAAACCGGCATCATTGCGGAAAAGCTGATAAATATTTGTGCAGGTTCGGGCACGTTCAGGCCACAGTGCTGGCTGCTCTTCGCGTTGAATCTGTTCCCAGAAAAGTACCGCAATCCCTCTGGCATGAGGATTAAATCGCAAAAGGTCAGCGCTTTCTCCCACAGGGATGAGTTTGCGCAGGATCGCTGCGGCATCATAGTCATGAATTCCTTTTTCATAGCCTTCTTTATAGCGGGGAGCAGCAAAATCACGTACGGTTTTTTCCAGCATGTCCGGTTTGCTTAACAGCGATTTAAGCTCGCTCAGAGTCATGCCGTCATGCCCTTTGCTGGCGGCGTAAATCAGGGAATAAGCAAGGTATTCCGCACGGTAAACTTGCGGTGACTCCGATTCAAGGGCAATCGGCCAATAGGGTTTCAGCGATTCAAGTTCTGGGCTATCAATCGGTTCCTGATAATCCGTTCCGGTCAGGTGCAGATAGAGGCGATCACCCCGTGGCAGGATAGTGAGATCCAGCTCTTGGGTATTGACGCTGAAACGGTGGCGCGGGCCAAATTTGATAACGTTGCCGCCATCTTCATAAATTTCTGTTTTATCCCGCAGGCTGCGAATAGCCTGATCTCTTGTCGCCTTGAATTTGGCATCAATGTCATCTGCTTTTACGCTGTCTTTCAGTTCCCGCAAGCGCCCGATGATTTCCCGGGTTTTCAGCGAAAGGGTATCGGAAGCAAAAAAGGCATTCAGTTCATCGAGGGAAGAAAATTTCGCTGTCCGGCGGATGATGCTATCCAGCAAGCGCTCTGCCGCAACCTGTAAATTCTGGGCCTTGCGCTGTCGCTCATCCAGTAGTGACTGTTTGTGGGTTTCAAAGGTTTCCAGCAACTCTTCACGTTTGTCCAGAATGTCATTCAAGAACTCATCGTGATCACTGAATTGGGTTTCCAGTTCTTCCAGTTGTACCAACAGGCGGGAGAGTTGTTCATCACAACGTTCTGGATCGGTGGATAGTGTCAGAGCATTGGTGATCCCTTGACTGAATAATTTAAATTGTGCCCCGAACTGCGCGACGGATTCAACGGCGCCCTGTTCTTTACGGCGTTGTTGCAGTCTGGCGCGAGCTTGGTTCAGCAGGGCATAAATTTCAGAAATCGACTCGATGATATGGGTTTGCTGGGTAGTGTCTTCGAATTTCAGAGAAGCCATCAGATTCGACAGCATATCCAAATCGGTGGACATTTTCTCCATACCCGCCAGCGGTTCGTTGAGCTGTGCTCTGTTGGTTGCGGCCTGAACCTGCTTTTCCAACGCCTGTAATTGCAGGAGAAATGGCTGTAATGCTTTTTCGCTGGCAAGAAATTCCGCCGTCGCCAGTGAAATGCGCTGCTGATTATCAGTCAGTTGCGTTTCCATTTCATCAAGGCGGGACAGGTCGATATAACGGTGATCGCGGAGAGTGATTAAATGACCACGCTGGATGCTCAAACTGTTTAAGGCTTCAATAAATTGCTGAGTCTCTGTCCAGCTTTCCGGCAGCATCGCGGACAGTAACTCTTTCTGATGCGATGTCGCTTCATTCATGGCCCGGATAGACTGGCGACGGATGCTTTCTACTTTTTCGTATTCATCCAGAACTTTCTCGCCAGTATTAGCAATCTCTTTCAGCAATATAGAGATATTCAGGCTCTGTTCGTCATTTAGCCAATAATAGATATCGATTAGACGGCGGGCATCCTGACAGAGTTTTTCGTAGAGCAGGGAAGAAATCTGCTGTTGCTCAATTTCTTTGGCGATATGGTAGAGATCAGAAATACCACGAACCAACTCAGCATTGCCGATGCGTCCCAAAAAGCTGTTTTTTGCCGGTTGGCGGGCGGCATATTCGTCAGAATAGAACGGGGTTTGCCAGATTTGCATCGGATGAATGCGGGTTGGCTCTTCTGATTGCCCCTCGAACAGTACCATTTGACCATCTTCCAGCATGGCGTAGCCGTGACCAAATAGTGGATTTTGGAGTTTGCGTTCGATCAGGTTGTAATTGAACAGAGCCAGACGACCCAGTTTGGGTTCGTAAAAGATGTACATGACATCTTCGCCGTTTGGAGAACGGCGAACACGGCGGAAACGCATACCATCCATTGACTGATCGAAAGTTTTATATTCTCCGCTTTGCAGATAATAACCACCCGGAAAAATAATGCCGTGGTCTTCCGGTAACTGGATACAGGCCAAACCGATGGCATCAATGCGTTGTACGCTCTGGGTTAAAGTGTTGTAGACCAGATAACGCCATGATGCTTCGCGGTAAGGCAGGATTTTCAGCAGGATCAGGCTGCCGGTCTGGGCGTATTCAATCTGTGCATCATCCAATGACTGGGTTTTATCCAGTACCGCTTCCCGATAGATCCCTAAACCATCTTCGGTATTGTTTTCACATTTAATGGTCAGATCGCCGCCAATGGTTTCCACAAACACAGTATCCAGAATGTTCATATGTGGATAGCGACCATTCACGGTGTTTTCCCGCGAGGTTTTCTGCCATTCAAAGTCGTAAGCGGGAGGAAGGGCTATGTCGCGTTCACCGCGATTATCAATATAGGTTATTTCTGTTTTATCGCTGGAAATGGCCCAGCGAAACACGCGAATATCAGTAATTCTTTCACCAATCTGGAAGCTGGCGAGAAGTTTGCCATCACGCTCAACAAGTCCCAACAATTGGGTATTTTTATAGTAAGTGTAAAGCTCGTGAAAATCTTGCACGAAGCTGGCGATGTTGAGAAATGTGCCTGTCAACGGAACGGACTCTACATCATACTCGTCATTTTCTTTCTTGAGTTTGTACAGGGAAAAAACATCTTCAACCCGTGTCTCTTTTTTTAAGCCGAGGAATACGTTGTAGCCAAAGAGCAGCCAGTTGCCGACCCGAACAATATCGCGGGCAACGCAGTTGTTTTCTGTACGGATGCGGATACGCCCGATAATGTCAGTCTGGTTTTTGCCGAATTCTTCCAGACGGCGGGTATTCAGCAGGCTGACTTTTTCATGCAGTTGCTGGCCTTGCTCAGACAGGCGATTGCGTAAGATGTCGTAGGCTCCGCCTTCTGCTACAGCATTATCCAGTAATTCCTGTTCACGATTATTCACTTGGCTATCTGACATGGCGTATCACGTTTCCTTGCTCAAGATTGATTTTAATGACGTTAATTCTGGTTTTGGCGCACTGTACAGACATTCCGGATAATCATTCCGTATGATTCAGAACATCTGATTGAGTACATCTGATTGAGTACATCCCGTATGATTTAGTGCAGGGAAAAATCCGCCACAGATGACCCTGTAAATAGTTCTGTGACGGATGAACGTTGTTTATTACTCTTTAGTGCTATCTTTGTTCTGATTCTTTTTATTTGAACCGAACATATTGACCAGAGACTGCACTTCTGGGTTTTGCAGGAGTGAATCGAGATTCAGTTTCGGCTCACCGACTTCTTTCTCTCCTTTTTCACCTTTACCTGCCAGCAATTTCTGTACGGCCTCTTTTACCAGCGGGCTTTTGTCTACTACGCCATTAATGGCTTTGCCCACGCTGAGCGCTTTGGAGAAAGTATTGAAGAAGCTGCCGTCCCCACCGACGATATCAATGTTGGTTTTGCTGAGTGCCGCAGCCAGTACTTCTGCCTGCTCTTTGGCAATATCTTTGTTGGCGGCAATGGAAGCCATCGCTTGTTCGAAGTTCTTCTCAAGCTGCATACGGAATTCTTCGTGATCACGAGCGGTATCGTTGAGATTGCCCATCGCGGTGAATTTGTCGGTCAGGCCATCCGCCTCTGCTTTCAGCCGCTGGCGGATAACTTCCGCTTGCGCTGAACCAAGCTGGCCTTCACCACGAGCTTGTGCCACCAGTTTTTCTTCCAGTACTTTGGCATCCACCAGACCCAGTTTTTCTTTGGCATAGGCTTGTTGTTCATCACCACGAGCCTGTGCAGACAATTTCTCTTCCAATACTTTCGCTTCGGCAAGACCTTGTTTCTCGGCTGCATTGGCCTGTGCTTCCAGAACACGCGCTTCCGCCAGACCTTTTTCTTGTGTCCCTCGGGCTTCCGCCAGCATTTTTTCCGCAATCACATTCGCCTGTACCAGACCTTCTTTCTCTTCTGCTTCTGCTTTGGCTTGGCGAATACGGGCTTCTGCCAGACCTAATGCCGCTTCTTCTGCTTCAGTACCTTCGGCCATGCGTTTTTTCGCTTCGGACTGTTTGGCGGCCGCTTCCAGTTCAGCCTGCGCCATCGTACTGATTTCCATCGCTTTGAACTTGGCGCTGTTTTCATCTGCCTCAGCTTGTTTTACCTGACGCACCAGCTCCTGCTCTGCTTTGGCCTGAGCCTGAATAATGGTGATCTGTTTCTGACGATCAGCATCAGAAATCATGCGTACTTCTTTGATCCGTTCTTCTTCCTGTGCGACGGTTTTCTCTACGGCGACACGTTCACGGATCACGTTAGAAATATTTTTACGCTCTTCTTCCAGTGCTTTTTCTTTATCGATGCGCTGGAGTTCGACCTCACGCTCACGGGAAACAATTTCCAGTTCCTGTGCCCGAATAACCTTTTCCATTTCAATGGCCACAGCACGGGAACGGTTCTGTTGTGCCACTTCCACTTCACGCAGGCGGTTTTCTTCGCGAATTTCAATTTCTTGTTGAGTATGGATGCGAGCCTGTTCTGCTTTCAGACGTTCTTCTTCCTGAACACGCATCGTTTCAGCCGATTCACGGGCACGGATACTTTCAATTTCACGCTTCTGACGGGCTTCTGCATCTGCTTGCTGGCGTTCCAATGACAGACTGGCTTCGCGGGTTTCCACGTTTTTCTTCTGGATAGCCAGTTCTTGATCACGCTCTTTTTGGTTGGTTTCAATATTGTGGATAGCAGTGATTTCGGTGATTTTGCGGATACCTTCCGCATCGAAAATATTGTTCGGATCAAGGGAGTTTTTCGATGTCTGCTCCAGATAGTCGATAGCGACGTCTTCCAGTGCATAACCGTTCAGATCTTTACCAATGACATCAACAATGCGATCACGGAAATTCTGGCGATCTTCGAACAATTTTGACAGTTCAAATTGTTTACCTACGGTTTTCAGCGCTTCTGAAAATTTGGCGCTGAACAGGGCATGAACGGCGTTATGATCGGAGGCTCGTTCTACACCGATGGATTTTGCCACCTTTAATACATCTTCCGTGGTTTCATTAACACGCAGATAGAATGCAACAGTAATGTCTGCACGCAGGTTGTCTTTACAGATCAGGCCATCTTTACCACGGCGATCAACTTCCAGCGTCAACAGAGAAATGCGCATAAACTCTTTTTTGTAAATCACCGGATAGACCAGTGCACCGGTAAAATGCACTTTTGGCTGTGATGACATATCGTTGACGATCAGTGCTGTTCCTTGTGGGACTTTGATATAAAATGCTTTGAAAAGCCCGAAGAAACCCAGAATGACGATGATTATCGTCGCAACAATCATCAAGAAAGGCATGAAATCTGCCATGGAAATATCTGACATGTATTTCTCCATTTTATTTTGGGGCGAATTTGTTTGGGGCTAACTAATCCCTTACAACTTAAATTCTTTACAACTTAAATTCGTTTTCACTGACTACGGTGTAACTATGGGTTGCTGCGTCATAGCTGATTATCACGACACGATCGCCGCGAGTGATGCCATCACTTTCTGGTGCCCGTACCTGTAAGATCAGACTGGCTCCGTGATTTTCCATCAGGGCTTCTCCGCGCTGCTCAGTCACCATCGGAGAACGAACTTCGGCGGCTTTGCCAATCAGGTTATCAACACTGTTGGAGCGATTGAGTTTAGACAGTATGGGTATCAATGGGCGCAATAACATTGCTGTCAGCAATAACGCAATGAATGTCACTGCAAAGAAAGTGACAGTTCCAAGCAAATAGCGAAGCACATCGGTTTCAATGAAACGGAGCATTAAATGCATGCTGAAATAGCTGAGTGGCCAGCTAATAAGCGTAAATAACGTAATAATGATGGTGACCGGAATACCGATTAAACCGAGTTTTGTTAACCAACCCGCTAGGGAGGAAGCATCTAAACTATCTGCATCTATATTTAATATATCAATATCGAATAAGCCAAAAGCCGCGCATATCCAATAAAACAAAACAATCAATAACAGCCCGCTGAAAATAACAACCGGAAAAGCCAAGCAGTTTTGTAAAAAAAGATCCATCAGAATGCTGTCTCAATGTAGTGATATTTATTAAATAATACTTAATTAAACCATTTTTTAAAATAAATTAAACAAGGAAAAAAGGGCTTTTTTGAATCATATCGCAAGAATGATGTAACCCTGATTTCTTGTTGTTATTCATATAAATTGGATGATAAACAGACTTGTTTTTCACATTTATGCCGGAATAAAATGGTGAATGCTAAAATGAGCGGTAAATATAAATTAATTTTCTTATAAAGGGAGAATTAAAAGTAGAAAAATCTAATATAAAATTTCAGTAAAAATAGGAGGGGATTTATCAAATACTGAATAATTGATTTATTTTGTTAATTATAATTTAATTAATATTAACCATTGATATTAACTTTATTTAGCTTGGAAAATGATGAGGACAGAAGTTGATCGGGCGATTTTTTGCTGTGCTGAGCAATAAGTAGTCAAGGTAAGCGGTATCAAAATTATCAAAAGATAGTTGTCAGCAGAAGAAAGTTGAGTTATTGTGATGTTATATTATAACATTTATGTTGGGGTTTGAAGAAACAGGGTATTCATCCTAATGATCTAACTGTCCAACAGAATCGCCCCCTTTTTATACTGTTAAACAAATAAGTGTGTCGAAAGAAGGCAGCACGGCACGTTTTCAAAAAATATTTGGTCGGTTTTTGGGCAATGTATTGGGTAATATATAATAAAGAGGATTGTTCATGCAGGTATTGAGTTCACTGAAAACCGCAAAACAACGTCATTCTGATTGCAAGGTTGTTCGACGTCGTGGTCGGTTGTATGTCATCTGTAAATCTAATCCGCGTTTTAAGGCCGTTCAGGGCAAGAAAAAGAAACGCTGATCGGAAACCTACAGTTCTGCTGTAGGTTTTTTCCCTCATCTATATCTATTTCATTGATATTTATCTAATAAACTTGTAATCCAATCCTTCATTGATTCGTTTTTTTCGCTTGTTTGTTTTTGATATTTCATTCTAATAATAAATAAGTGATTAATCGTGTAAATAGTTCATTAAGCTGCCATTACATTCATACATCAGTATGAAAATAATGACATTTGAGGGAGGGTTATTATGAGAAATATTAAAGTTTTTCATGGGATTTATACATTCGAAGACACTTATCGTGGTCATCTCCGTTTATCGGTGTGTGCTCATGGAGATTATGATGAAAAAAACGCCATTGGATATTTGTTGGTTCCGGGTGAATATCAAAACATAAAAAAAATGACACCAAATGAATTATATAACCAGTTGTTAAAAGAAATAGACATAAATAAATTTCGATATATTCGGATGATTATCTGTCATTCTGCAGAGAGCAAGAAAGATAGATCTGATACTCCTTACAACGTTGAGGAATCTTTTGCATCAGAATTTTCTAAATTGTGCCCAAATAGTATTGTTATTGGTTATCTTGGAGCTATTAAGGTACGTCATAATCATTTTGATGAACATACGTTGAGTTACAGATATCATGAAGATACTCGACGTAATGAGGAAGTGTTTAGAACAAACAGTATTTATCAGCTTCATTTTGGAAAACTTTCTACGAGGCGGGAAGCCAGAGCTATCTTTATGACAGCAAAAGAAGTTTATTCAACAGTCGAAACAACGGAACCTATTACTCCTCTACCTTTTTTGAGAGCTAAAGAGCCGGGAAGAGCGATAGATAATTCTAATTTTGATATGGTAGGACATACCTCAATATGGTTTAAAAATGGCAAACGCATCCATGCAGAAATGCTGGTGCTATAGTTCATAAATCTACTTGCACCTTTTGCTATATTTTGTCAGTTTTAATGCTGTCAGTGGTGTCTGACGAACATCTTTCAAAGCAGGGTAAACATGATGAAAAACGTAGGTTTTATCGGCTGGCGTGGTATGGTCGGCTCAGTATTGATGCAGCGGATGATGGAAGAGCGGGATTTTGACGAAATAAATCCGGTTTTCTTTACAACTTCCCAACACGGGCTATCTGCACCGCAGTTTGCAATAAATAGCGCCGGAAAATCCGGTATTTTACAGAATGCTTTTGATATCGATGCATTGAATACGCTGGATATTATCATTAGCTGTCAGGGGGGGGATTATACTAATGAAGTTTATCCTAAACTGAGAGATACGGGTTGGCAGGGGTATTGGATTGATGCCGCTTCTTCTCTGCGTATGAGTGATGATGCTGTTATTATCCTCGATCCGGTTAACCATCAACATATTCAAAACAGCCTGAATAAAGGCATTAAAACGTTTGTGGGTGGTAACTGTACAGTGAGTTTAATGCTTATGTCATTGGGTGGGTTGTTTACCAATGATTTAGTCGAGTGGGCATCGGTATCAAGCTATCAGGCGGCTTCCGGTGGCGGCGCTCGCCATATGCGTGAACTGCTGGTGCAAATGGGGATGCTGCATAATCAGGTAGCAGAGGAGTTACAAGATCCTGCCTCCGCGATTCTGGATATTGAAAAACGTGTAACAGATTTTACCCGCAGCGGTACATTGCCGGTGGAGCAATTTGGCGTTCCTTTGGCGGGAAGTCTTATTCCGTGGATTGATAAGCAGCTGGAAAATGGGCAGAGTCGTGAAGAGTGGAAAGGTCAGGCGGAAACTAACAAGATCCTGAGTACGGGCAATAATATCATTCCGATTGATGGCCTGTGTGTCCGTATCGGAGCATTGCGCTGCCATAGTCAGGCATTTACCCTGAAATTGAAAAAAGATATTCCGATCCATGAAATTGAAACGCTGTTGTCTTCCCATAATGATTGGGTACGCGTCATTCCGAATGATCGTGAGTTGACGATGCGAGAGTTAACGCCCGCTGCGGTTACCGGCACATTGAATACCCCGGTCGGGCGTCTGCGTAAGCTGAATATGGGGCCGGAATATCTATCTGCATTTACTGTTGGTGATCAGCTTCTGTGGGGAGCGGCAGAGCCTTTGCGCCGTATGTTGCGTATTTTGCTGTAGTAAGAATTTAATCATTATTGGGTTCGTGAAAATAGACCGCCAATTGAATCGATAAATTGGCGGTTAGAATTTTGTCATTCTGCATTGAATAATTTGTATCATCATTAATTTTGGCGGATTCCTGTAAACAGATAACCGCCATAATTAGGCGATAGAGACCAAGTTTATTTATTGTTTCTTGTTTATTGGTTTCTCTGACCACAGGGATATATCCATTAATTAATCTGGGGTTATTAATGTTTATATTTATATTCAATAGATTATCAGGTGGAAGAGTATTGAAGGATTTTGATCTTGAAATACTATCTGTTGATGTTTTATTAATATACCCATCAAAAGAATTTGTTCTTTTTAGCATGATAAACCTCTTCAGATTATAAAAGAATTGGTTTTTATAAATTTAAAGTAATCTGAGTTATGATTACTTATTTTTATATATTGGCGGAAGTTATTTATCGTAGGAATGGTTTTTCTATAGAATAAATAGAATATCTTTTTTGTCCAGCAGAACTTGTGAAGGACAACAGCAGGGGCTGTTTGGTAGGGAGAAACTCATCAGGCTCTGATGAGCACATCCCAGATAACATGGTGCTATCTGGGATGTGGAGATAAGCAAAAATATTAGATATCGATATTTGCTGCTTTCAGGGCATTTTCTTCAATAAATGCACGACGAGGTTCAACCGCATCACCCATCAGGGTGGTGAACAGCAGGTCAGTTGCAATTGCATCTTTCACGGTTACACGCATCATACGACGCGTTTCTGGGTTCATGGTTGTTTCCCACAACTGCTCTGGGTTCATTTCCCCCAGACCTTTATAACGTTGGATGGAAAGACCACGGCGTGACTCTTTGGTCAGCCACTCCAGAGCCTGCTCAAAGCCGCTTATTGCCTGACGGCGCTCGCCACGTTCAATATATGCGCCTTCTTCAATCAGGTTCCCGATCGATTCACCCAGTCTGGTGATGCGGCGGTATTCGCCACCGTGAATGAAATCGAAATCCAGATTGTAGTTGGTATCAACACCATGTGTACGAATGCACAGAACTGGCTCGAAAACTTGGCGTTCACGATTTTCATGGATGTGATAGCTGTAAGTGCTGCCATGCTGTTCTTTGTCATTCAGGCGAATAGCCAGCGCGCTTACCCATTCTTCCACTTTCGCCTGATCGTTCAATACATCTTCGGTCAGTTTCGGATGATAAATCAGGTTGCTCAGCAGAGCCAGCGGATACATGCGTTCCATGCGACGGATGATTTTCTGGGTGGAGTTGAATTCTGTTACCAGATTTTCCAGCGCTTCACCTTTCAATGCCGGTGCGTGTGGGTTGGTATACAGAGATGCGCCATCCAATGCGATGGACATCTGGTATGCTTCCATTGCATCGTCATCTTTGATGTACTGTTCTTGTTTGCCTTTCTTCACCTTATACAGCGGTGGCTGAGCGATATAAACATAACCACGCTCGATGATTTCCGGCATCTGGCGGTAGAAGAATGTCAATAGCAGGGTACGGATGTGGGAACCATCAACATCGGCATCGGTCATGATGATAATGCTGTGATAACGCAATTTGTCCGGGTTGTACTCATCACGGCCAATACCACAGCCCAGCGCAGTGATCAACGTCGCTACTTCTTGTGAAGACAGCATTTTGTCAAAACGCGCTTTCTCGACGTTCAGGATCTTACCTTTCAGTGGCAGGATCGCCTGATTTTTACGGTTACGCCCTTGTTTTGCCGAACCACCCGCTGAATCACCCTCCACCAAGTAGAGTTCAGACAGAGCAGGATCACGCTCCTGACAGTCAGCCAGTTTACCCGGTAAACCAGCCAGATCCAGTGCACCTTTGCGGCGGGTCATTTCACGGGCTTTACGTGCTGCTTCACGGGCGCGAGCTGCATCAATGATTTTGCCGACAACGGTTTTGGCGTCGTTCGGGTGTTCCAGCAGGTATTCCACCAGCTTCTCATTCATCAGCGTTTCAACTGCGGTCTTCACTTCGGAAGAAACCAATTTGTCTTTAGTCTGGGAAGAGAATTTAGGATCAGGCACTTTAACGGAAATAACCGCAATCAAGCCTTCACGGGCATCATCACCTGTGGCACTGACTTTAGATTTTTTGTTGTAACCCTCTTTTTCCATATAGCTATTGAGGGTACGGGTCATCGCGGTACGGAAACCAACTAAGTGAGTTCCACCATCGCGTTGCGGAATATTGTTGGTAAAGCAGTAAATGTTTTCCTGAAAACCATCATTCCATTGCATGGAAACTTCAACACCAATGCCGTCTTTTTCTGTGGAGAAATAGAAAACATTTGGGTGAAGTGGGTTTTTATTGCGGCTCAGGAATTCAACAAACGCTTTGATACCGCCTTCATAGTGGAAGTGATCTTCGGCATTAGTGCGTTTATCAACTAATCGAATGGAAACACCGGAATTCAGGAATGACAATTCACGCAGACGCTTAGCCAGAATATCGTATTCGAATTCAGTGTTAATCTTGAACGTATCCATGCTTGGCCAGAAACGGACAGTGGTTCCTGTCTGCTCGGTATCACCGACAATGTTCAGCGGAGACTGTGGAACCCCATGATGATAAGTCTGTTCGTGGACTTTACCGTCACGACGGATAGTCAGTTCCAGTTTTTCCGATAAGGCGTTAACAACAGAAACCCCTACGCCATGCAAACCGCCGGAAACTTTATAGGAGTTGTCATCGAATTTACCCCCTGCATGCAGCACGGTCATGATAACTTCCGCCGCTGAAACACCTTCTTCTTCGTGTATGCCGGTAGGAATACCGCGGCCATCATCCTGTACAGAAACTGAATTATCTGCATGGATGGTGACAACTATCTTGTCACAATGACCCGCGAGGGCTTCGTCGATAGCGTTGTCAACAACCTCGAAGACCATGTGGTGTAGACCAGTACCATCATCGGTATCACCGATATACATGCCTGGACGCTTACGGACGGCATCCAGCCCTTTTAATACCTTGATACTTGAGGAGTCATATGTATTCGACATCAACGTTTCTCGCTCATTTTAATCCTGTGGTTGAATCTCTATTTTGCCATGTTCTACGCGAAACATCCTGCTATTTACATCAATCATGTCTGTAACTTGCCCGGGAGTGATTGCACTGACAAACACTTGGGCTTGCGTAGATTTCAGACGCTCGGCTAATAGCTGACGACGACCGGCATCCAATTCTGAGGCAAAATCATCAAGCAGATACAGGCATTGTTGCCCGCTCTGTCGGGTGAAATATTCACCCTGTGCTAACCGCAACGCACACATCAGTAACTTCAACTGACCACGGGAAAGCATGTCTTCTACTGGTGTGCCGTCCGCCCTGATCCGAAGATCGGCTTTATGGGGGCCGGAAGCGGTGTAGGTTAGCGATCTGTCACGCTCAAACTGCCGCGCGAGTAGTTCAGCGTATTCACTCTCTTTGTCCCAGCCTTGTTGGAAGCTGATACTGAGAGTGAATTCAGGTAAAAATTGTCGGCAGGTTTTCTCGATATCTTCAGAAATTCCTGCAATGTATTCAGCCCGCCATTGGCTTATTTCAGTCGCCAGTGGAGCAAGTTCGCGATCCCAATGCTGGATCTGGCTGTAGCGCGTGACTTGTCGCAATGCTGCATTTCGCTGTTTGAGCAGCCTTTTCAGGTTGGCCCAGGCAGTGAAAAAAAGTGGCTCATTGTGAAAACAGCCCCAATCAATAAAGGCCCGACGATATTTCGGACCGCCGTTTAGCAAGGTAAAACCTTCTGGCGTAATGAGTTGTATAGGCAGCATTTTTGCCAACTCAGCAATTTTATGTCCGTCACTGCCATCGATCCTGACTTTGCTGTCGCCTTGGCGATTTTTGCTCAGCCCAACTGACAAGGAACGTTCATGGAGTTGCTGATCAAGCCGTCCATGAAGAATGAATTCATCGCAATCATGGCGGATCACTCTTCCTGTTTGAATACTGCGAAAAGCACGACCATGGCCCAATGTATAAATGGCTTCCAGTATACTTGTTTTACCGCTACCGTTTGGCCCAACCAGAAAATTAAAACCGGTTGCCAGCGGCAAGTCAGCATCCGCGATATTACGAAAATCGCGGATCAGCAAACGCGAGAGAATCATATGTATGAGTTAATGTTATTATAGGCACATTTGTTACAGACGCATCGGCATCACGACGTAAGTCGCGGCCTGACTGGCTGAATTCTCAATTTTCACGCTGGATGTGGCATCTGTCAGCAGGAGACTGACCTGCTCGCATTTCAATGCATTCAGAACATCCAATACGTAGCTGACATTGAAGCCAATTTCCATTTCAGTGCCTTGGTAACTGACATCGACGATCTCTTCCGCTTCTTCCTGCTCTGGGTTGTTAGCTGTAATTCTGAGCTGGTTTTCGCTTAAATAGATGCGAACACCACGGAATTTCTCGTTAGATAAAATGGCGGCCCGTGAGAATGCCTGTTTGAGCGTGTCACAGTTTGCTTCCAGCGTTTTATCGGGATTTTTCGGCAGTACGCGGCGGTAATCAGGGAAACGGCCATCAACCAATTTTGATGTGAAGATAAAATCACCGACGTGGGCCCGAATGTTATTGCTGCCAATCTGCAATTGCAGCGGATTATCACCGCCATCCAGCAGGCGCATCAATTCAATGACCCCTTTACGAGGCACGATCACCGAATGAGATGGCAGATTCTGCCCGATGTTCATGGAGCCGACCGCCAGACGGTGGCCGTCCGTCGCAACGGTACGCAGTTCTTCCCCTTCCGTTTCAAACAACATGCCATTCAAATAGTAACGGACATCCTGATGCGCCATGGAAAATTGAGTGGACTCAATCAGACGTTTCAGTGTGGCTTGTGGCAATGAAAATTCGACTTCACTCTGCCAGTCATCAAGATTGGGAAAATCTGAAGCGGGCAGGGTCGAGAGTGAAAAACGGCTGCGACCAGAACGGACGAGAATACGATCGCCGTCCAGTTCTACGCTGATTTCTGCTCCGTCAGGCAGTCCGCGCCAGATATCAAAGAATTTACGCGCGGGGATCGTGGTTGCACCCTGTTCATGTGGCTGGGTCAGTGTAACCCGGGCCTTCATTTCCATTTCTAAATCGGTGCCCGTCAGCAGCAGGGAGCCTTCTGTTACCTGCAATAATAAGTTGCCTAAAATGGGCAGGGTCGGGCGGCCTCCCAAGGGGCTGCTAACCTGTTGCAAAGGTTTTAATAATTGCTCACGTTCAATGATGAATTTCATAGCGCTAGGAAGATAGTGTCCTGATTAAGTTAGAAAAATCTTCTTTGATGTCATGACTCTCCTCACGCAGCTGTTCAATTTTACGACATGCGTGAAGTACAGTTGTATGATCACGTCCACCAAAGGCATCCCCGATTTCAGGTAAGCTGTGATTTGTCAGCTCTTTTGCCAGCGCCATTGCCATCTGTCTCGGACGAGCCACGGAGCGTGAACGGCGCTTAGAAAGCAAATCAGCAACCTTGATTTTGTAATATTCAGCTACAGTTTTCTGAATATTATCAATGGTTACCAGCTTTTCTTGTAGAGCCAATAAATCACGTAGTGCTTCTCGTACAAAATCAATGGTAATCGCACGGCCGGTAAAGTTGGCGTTGGCGATGACCCGATTCAAAGCGCCTTCGAGCTCACGAACGTTGGATCTCAGGCGTTTGGCAATAAAGAAAGCCACTTCTCCCGGTAACTGAATTTGGTTCTCGTCAGCTTTCTTCATCAGAATGGCTACGCGAGTTTCCAGCTCCGGCGGTTCGATGGCAACGGTCAATCCCCAGCCAAAACGGGATTTTAACCGATCTTCGACACCATTGATCTCTTTCGGATAGCGGTCTGATGTCAGAATAATCTGTTGATTACCTTCCAGCAGGGCATTGAACGTGTGAAAGAATTCTTCTTGAGATCGCTCTTTATTTGCAAAAAACTGAATATCATCGATCAGCAGAGCATCCACTGAGCGATAATAACGTTTAAACTCTTCTATAGCATTGTTTTGCAAAGCTTTAACCATGTCCTGAACAAAACGTTCAGAATGCATGTATACCACTTTTGCATTGGCTTTACGTGCCATGATGCTATTGCCGACCGCATGCAAAAGGTGAGTTTTACCCAATCCGGTCCCGCCATACAGGAACAGGGGATTGTATGCGCCCCCCGGATTATCGGCAACTTGTCTGGCGGCAGCTCTGGCGAGTTGGTTGGATTTACCTTCAACAAAGTTATCGAATGTGTGTTTGGGATTAACATTGGAACGATAGGATAACTCTGGCTGGGCTTTTGCGTTGTCCCAGCTTGGGCGTACAGATGAACTGGACGGCACAATAGTTACCGGCATATCGGCAATGATTTTCTGAGATGGAGACTGGTTTGCTGAAACAGGTTTATTTCCTACTTCAAAACGCAGCAACGGTACTTCAGGACCACAGAAATCATTTAATAACAAATTGATATTATTAATATACTTCTCTCTTACCCAATCCAACACAAAACGGTTGGGGGCATAGAGAGCCAAAGTGTTATCACTCAGTTCTGCCTGAAGGGGTCGTATCCACATACTGAATTCTGTGGCAGGTAACTCATCCTGCAATCGGGCAAGACATTGCTGCCAAAGCGAAAGTGACACGGCGAACTCCCCTAAAACGAGACCAATAAAAGAAACCGGAATAATAGATACGTTATACTGGGCACAAGGCATCAGTCCCCGATGGTGAGGAAGATAGCATGCACCTTGTGGCGATTTGTAATGTCATCGCTCCCCAACGATCCGCATAATCCGCAATATCGAGAGATCGGGATCGTGACCGACGATCATAACGCAAAAGACGACATAGATCCTCATTCTTTTACACAGCTTTGACGCTTTTTATCCACAGGGAGAACACCACGCTTTGGCACTTGCAGCATATAAAGGCCCGTAAGAGATACTGTAGTGTAATCATAATATATAGCAAACTTCATTTAGCTATCGTTTAAAATTCAAGGGGAAAACAACACGATGATCACTCATTCAAATGCAACGATCTGTGTATGATCCTTGCGCTTTATTACACAGTCCGTATAATCTTGCACCCTGCGTGTGATGCCAACGATTTTTTCCGGTTATGTCTGGTGAGGATTTTGGGTAAGCACTTCGGGTAGCAAAAAGTCTGGTTATGTCTGATTAACTAAAAAATCCGACAGAAAAAGTAGCCGGGCTCGCGTCATCTTGGATTGACTAAGGGTAGTACATTTTATTACAATCCGGCCTCTTTCTATATATTGATGTTGCGATTGAGGCATCGGTGTCTACTTATTCTCACTGGTCGCCAACGCATTTGCTGAATCAGTAACAAATTTTAAGCTAGGTAGAAATCGCTATGAAACGCACTTTTCAACCATCCGTACTGAAGCGTAACCGTTCTCACGGCTTCCGTGCTCGTATGGCCAATAAAAATGGTCGTCAGGTTCTGGCTCGCCGTCGTGCGAAAGGCCGTACTCGTCTGACCGTTTCTAAGTAATAAAGCTAACCATACCTCGTGGTTAAGCTCGCTTTTCCGAGGGAGTTACGTTTGTTAACTCCCGAGCATTTCACATATGTTTTCCAGCAGCCACAACGGGCAAGTACCGCAGAGATAACAGTTCTCGGGCGCTTGAATGAGCTGGGGCATCCCCGCATCGGTCTAACCGTCGCCAAAAAAAATGTTAAACGCGCCCATGAGCGTAATCGTATCAAGCGACTGGCTCGTGAAAGTTTTCGTTTAAATCAGCATAAATTGCCGTCAATGGATTTTGTGATTTTGGTGAGGAAAGGTGTCTCTGAACTCGATAACCGTGAGTTGACGGAAGCTTTTGGCAAATTATGGCGTCGCCACAGTCGCTTGGTTCGCGCCTCCTGATTGCGTTAATTAGGGGCTACCAGTTAGTGATTAGTCCACTGCTGGGGCCTCGCTGTCGTTTCAATCCTACCTGTTCTCACTATGGCATTGAGGCATTGCGCAGGTTTGGAATGATAAAAGGCAGTTGGTTAACAGTGAAACGCGTATTAAAATGCCACCCTTTACACAAAGGTGGTGATGATCCCGTCCCACCTAAAAACGACGATAACAGAGAACATTAACGATGGATTCGCAACGCAATCTTCTTCTCATCGCTCTGCTGTTTGTTTCGTTCTTGGTCTGGCAAGCGTGGGAGAGTGATAAGAACCCACAACCAGCGGCCCAGATCACTCAGCAAACAAATAATACTACGCTGAGCAGCGAAGCAGGCAGTGAGCAAGGTAAACTGATCACCGTGAAAACGGATGTGCTTTCGTTGCACATCAATGCCCGTGGCGGTGATATCGAGGAGGCTGATTTGTTGGCCTATCCAGATAGCCTCGGTTCCCAAACTCCGTTCAAACTGCTGGAAACAACCCCGGAGTTTACTTATCAGGCTCAAAGTGGATTAACTGGCACCAATGGTCCAGATAACCAAGCTGAACGCCCACTTTATCACACCACTCAGAATAGCTTTGCTTTGGCTGATGGTCAGGATGAATTGCGTATCCCGATGACGTACACTGCGCCGGATGGCGTTGTTTATGTCAAAACCTTCGTTTTGAAACGCGGTAATTATGCAGTCACTGTTGATTACAGCATCAATAACGTCACAGACAAGCCATTGCAGATGGCGTTTTTCGGTCAGTTAAAGCAGAGCATTGACCTGCCGAAACACCGCGATACCGGCAGCAACAACTTTGCCCTGCATACTTATCGTGGTAGTGCTTATTCTTCTGATGACGCAAAATACGAAAAATACAAATTTGATGAGATTGAAAGTAAAGCGCTTTCCGTAACCACAAAAGGCGGCTGGGTAGCGATGCTCCAGCAATATTTCGCCACTGCTTGGGTTCCGGGTGAAGGCAAAACCAGCAATTTCTACACCATTGACCTGAAAAACCAAAAAATGGCGATCATCGGGTACAAGGGTGAAAACATCAATATCGCACCAAACAGCCAGCAGAATATCTCTTCTACCCTGTGGGTTGGCCCTGAAATTCAGGACAAAATGGCTGCGATCGCACCACATTTGGATCTGACTGTAGATTACGGCTGGTTATGGTTTATTTCCCAACCACTGTTCAAATTGCTGAAATTCCTGCACGAGTTCATCGGTAACTGGGGCTTCTCCATCATTGCGATCACCTTTATCGTGCGCGGTATCATGTATCCGCTGACTAAAGCGCAATATACTTCGATGGCGAAAATGCGTCTGTTGCAGCCAAAAATCACGGCGATGCGTGAGCGTTTTGGTGAGGACCGCCAGCGCATGAGTCAGGAAATGATGGCGCTGTACAAAACAGAGAAAGTGAACCCGCTGGGCGGCTGTTTGCCTCTGGTTATTCAGATGCCAATCTTCCTTGCGCTTTATTACATGCTGATGGGTTCTGTTGAACTGCGTCATGCTCCATTCATTGGCTGGATTAATGACTTGTCTGCACAAGATCCTTACTACATCCTGCCATTGCTGATGGGTGTGACTATGTTTGTTATCCAGAAACTGTCACCGACTACTGTAACCGATCCAATGCAGCAGAAGATTATGACCTACATGCCGGTCATGTTCACCGTCTTCTTCCTGTGGTTCCCATCTGGTCTGGTACTGTACTATATCGTGAGTAACTTGGTTACCATCATCCAGCAGCAGGTTATTTTCCGCAGTCTGGAAAAACGCGGCTTGCATACCCGCGAAAAACGCGAAAAGAAAGTCGATCTTAATAAAAAGTAAGTCTTTCAAAAAAATAAATAGAAGGCGGTCATTGGCCGCCTTTGTTATTTCCGATCATAAGTAAATAAGTAAAAAGAAAAAGAGAGAATTTTATGAATACCACCGATACGATAGTCGCTCAGGCCACCCCTCCGGGACGAGGCGGTGTAGGCATTCTGCGTATTTCTGGCCGCAAGGCAGCGGAAGTCGCTGAGGTGGTATTGGGAAAACTTCCGAAACCCCGTTATGCCGATTACCTGCCCTTCCGTGATATGGATGGCTCTGTACTTGATCAAGGCATCGCACTTTACTTCCCCGGCCCTAACTCTTTTACGGGGGAAGATGTGCTGGAGCTTCAAGGTCACGGCGGGCCTGTTATTCTCGATTTGTTGCTAAAGCGTATCCTGACGATTTCCGGTGTGCGTATTGCCAATCCGGGCGAGTTTTCGGAACGTGCCTTCCTGAATGATAAACTCGATTTGGCTCAGGCAGAGGCAATTGCAGATCTGATTGACGCCAGCTCTGAACAAGCGGCGCGTTCCGCGATGAACTCGCTGCAAGGCACATTCTCCAATCAAGTTCATCAAATGGTAGAAGCACTCACTAACCTGCGTATCTACGTAGAAGCAGCGATTGATTTTCCTGACGAAGAAATTGATTTTCTTTCCGATGGCAAAATAGAAGCCAAGTTGGATGAAGTGATTGCTGAACTGGATCACGTCTGTTCACAAGCACGTCAGGGCAGCTTGTTGCGCGAAGGTATGAAAGTGGTGATTGCAGGGCGTCCGAATGCGGGTAAATCCAGCCTGCTCAATGCCCTGGCGGGTCGCGAGGCGGCGATAGTGACTGATATTGCAGGCACAACACGCGATGTTCTGCGTGAACACATTCATATTGATGGAATGCCGCTGCATATCATTGATACGGCGGGATTGCGTGAAGCCAGTGATGAGGTGGAACGTATTGGTATCGAACGGGCATGGCAGGAAATTGAACAAGCGGATCGGGTATTGTTTATGGTAGACAGTACGACGACCGACGCGACTGAACCTGCGCAAATCTGGCCTGAATTTATGGCTAAATTACCTGAATCCCTGCCCATTACCGTGATCCGCAATAAGACAGATATGACCGGGGAAGAAACGGGCGTCTCAGAAGTCGGTGGTTACTCACTAATCCGTCTTTCCGCCCGTGAAGGGAAAGGCATTGATTTGCTGCGCGATCACCTGAAAGAAACGATGGGTTTCAACAGCAATACCGAAGGTGGATTCCTTGCCCGCCGTCGTCACTTACAGGCGCTGAATACAGCGGCAGACCATTTACAGGAAGGTCACCAGCAGCTGGTGTTTGCCCGTTCAGGGGAATTGCTGGCGGAAGAACTGCGTCTGGCACAGCAGGCATTGAGCGAAATCACGGGTGAATTTACTTCTGATGATTTACTCGGCCGGATTTTCTCGAGTTTTTGTATTGGGAAGTGACTTCCCGCCAAATTCCGACTAGCCCATCGCCTTCATTTTTCAAGTTGCAGCTTAGTAGCGTAAACGAGATGGTTGCCATTGAGAATGGTGAGTTTCAACCTAAACCAGAGCATGTCCACCGCCATGCTATCCCTAACGTTAAATCTCTTCGTGAACATTTTGGCATGAAATAAACTGAGTTTGCGGAAATGGTAGGGGTGAGTGTTGGATTAGTACAGAGTTGGGAATATAACTGTCGTATACCATCAGGAATAGCGCTGAAGATGTTACGCTTGATAGAAAAAGCTCCGAATATTGTAGATACGTTAAAGACTATTTAGTCAATCTCCTTTGGAAGCGGGCTATTAAACGTATTAACAGCATTGCAAGCTAATAGATTCTGTCAGTGACTACATTACTGCATCCCTGACAGATAGCTAAATCATGGGATAATCATAAAACAATAATAGCTCAGACTTTATTTGATATTTACCTCTGCTTTAGTTCGCTTTATGCAACGTAAAATTGAGCGCCAGTGTAACTTCTGGTGCCATTCCCGCAGGTTTGGTTCCAACGGCACTGGCGCTATTGATGGCATCAAGTGCGGCATTATCCAATGTGCTGCTGCCGGAGGAGTTAACTACTCTGGCGGCGGCTAATGTACCGTCGTTCAGCAGGGTAAAGTTAACGGTGACGGTACCCTGTTGTTTCATCCTCTTTGCTTTGCGGGGATAGACCTTATGGCGTTCAATTTCCTGCCGTAATCTCGCATTATAATTATTCATTTCACTACTGCCCTGACCCACCAGAGGCTGGGAAGTTTTCACCTGACTCATGCTACCTTGCGAATTAACCTGATCGCTGCCGTTGGTTTCCTGTTCTGTAGGGTTGTCTTTCTGTACCTGCGGTGATGGGGTGGTTTTTTCTTTCTGCTGCTTTTTGCGTTTTTTAGGCTTGTTGGGTTCCAGCGGCTTTTCCAGTTTATTTTCAGGATGAATCGCTTTATCCAGCACAATTTCAGGTTTTGTCGGGGATTCAGGCGCAGTTAAAAGCGCGGGGGGCGGGGAGACAGATTCTGGTTCATTTTCCCATGATGAAGCGGCAACCATTGTAATGGAAAGCCCCGAGGCATCCGTGCTGTTATTAATATACTGGGCTGTGTCCGCATCATGTGAAGTATGTCGGTTAAACAGCCATATCAGACTGATATGCAATAAAATGGCAATCAGAATACTCACCAGCAAGCCCTTTGGAAGAGTAAGCGGAGAATGGGCGACTGGGTTACCCAATATGGCTGTGTTAGTCATAATAATTCCTCTAAATATCACCTAAAATTGGCTGGTAAGGCTGAGCTTAAAGGTTCTTCCCGGCGCTGGCATCATCGAACGCGTCAGCGGGTCGAGATAGTAACGATTGGTTAAGTTGGTACCAATCAGCTCCACCGATATATCAGGGGTGATTTGGTAGCTGATATAGGCATCAACTGTAAACACCGGATTCCAGCGCATCGGGTTGTTGGACTGGCCCTTATAAACATCCGGCAGGGCATTCATCAGCCATTTTTCATCTTTATTTTCTGCCTTGCTGTGGTAGAGCATACGGCTGCCCAGTTCCAGTTTTTCGTCAAGCAGGCGACCGCCGATGGTCAGGTTGGCAGAGTATTGGGGCTGGATCGAGGTACGCAGATAACCGCCCGGAAAACCGCCATCAATACATTCAGGGATACCATAGCGATTCTGGGAGTCCATTCTTAAGGTGGAGTTCTTGTCACACACCTTGTTTTTCATATTGTAGGTTAGCCCCATATCGGTAAAGAAGCTGCCGTTGTCATAACGCGCCTGTAATTCCAGACCCGCCAGTTTCTGTTTATCTATTTGGGAGAATTGGTAAGTGTTGTCCCTGTCGAACACATTTTCAATCACAGTATTGTAGTAAGAAAATTTGATATCAGCATGACGTTCAGCATCAACTAATTGGCTGAAATCATAAACTAAGCCGACTTCAGTGGTTTTGGCGCGTTCGGGTTTGAATTGCTGGCCTACGCGATTACCCAGAGAACCGGAAAAGCCGACAGTGTCGGTAAAAAGGCTGGGCATTCTCACTGCTTCGACATAACGGGTATAAAGCCGGAGATCATCGATCACATAAGCCGTAGCAGAGAATGCGGGCGCCCAGGCATGATCTTTACGTTTAGCGGCAGGTTCCCAAGGGTTGTTAACTTCAGGGCCTAATATGCCATTTGTATCAACGGCCATTCCATATTCATATTTATAGCCTTCCTTACCACTTATTGGATCGATAACTTTTTCATTCATATCCAATTGACCATTGAAATAAGGGTTATCGCTTTTATTGAGCTGACCGGTTCCAGTATCGTAACGCCAGGCGAATTCTTCACGAACCATATTGCGTTTTTGCCCGTCACGTGAAGAGATACTTTCGGTCTTTATTTTAAAGTATTCATTATATATCTTCCGTTTCTCTTCCCTTTCTTCTTTGCTCATTTTCGAGAGTGGTTTTCCTTTTTCAAACATTTTTTGGATTACATAGGCTTCTCTTTCGGTCGGTGTTCGACGATAACTCATTTGATGCCCGATAGTTTCCCGCTGCTTTTCATAACGCCAATCTTTTGCCGCCCGTCGTTCATTAAGTACATCATCCTGAGACCAGTAGGAAACACGTTTGGCACCAGCTTTTAGTTCCAGCCATGAAGTGGGTCGCCAGTCAAAATTAAAAGCGAGATTGATCTCCTGACGCTGCCCTCTCCGCGAGGGTGACTGGAAGAAGTACATATTGGTGGAGCTGTAATCATCATTGGAATCAAGACGCTCCCGTTGGAAATTGCCTATTAAAGTCAGATCCAGACTGGGATGCAGGGTAAATTTATTGGAGATATCGATACCCCAACGATTGTTCTGGCTATGAGTCACAGCAGAATTGATTAATGTGCCATCAATGTTGTTGTTCCTGGGGTCTTCCCCGCTTTCCCAGTCCCAGTCTCTATCGGTAGGAGTACGGGGATATCCCCCCGCCGTGTTGGTATTGCTGGTGGTGCGGGTTGTCCACAGGTTCATGTCGAAATCAGCATAAGGATTATCGGTAGGTTGCCACTTATAGTGCAGGTTGGCGGCTTGCTGGTGGACATTAGCCAGTGGCCATTGGGGAACCTTATTATCGGCAGGATCAACCCAACCCAAGCGTGAGGGCATAATATCGCCAAAATCCATATGGGTATCGCGAAAGCCCAACAACAGTGTCTGATCATCGGTAAAACGCCAAGTGTTTTTGATTAGCACAGAACGCATTTCACTGGAAGTATTGGGAACTTCATTACCGGGGCGATAGATACGGGCGGCAAACGGCAGATACGGGTCCAGTGTTGTCCTTGCCCCCTTCATTAACTCCCTGTCGGCTTCTGTAATGGACTCATCATAACGATGGGCACCCCCTTTACCGGCAAAATAGTTACCCTGACGACGATAAGCATAGGCCAGCATCAAATCAAAATATTCCTGCCGTGTACCTACTGCGAAGCGGAATGCGTTATCTTTGAAACCAAACAGTTTATTGTCTTTTGATGAGTGGGGGGTGATCTGTAAAGCAGGATCAGTCTCGATACCATTTCGGGCAAAATTCGGGATATCGCGGTAGTCCTGTCCCAATGACAGGGAAGGCGTGCGTTCTTTCACTGAGTTACTGCTGGTTTCCAGTTTGGTATTGATACCGAAGGTTTCCCCTTTCGGTACGACATCATCAATACCCAGAGTTTTGATGGCGACGGCACCGCCGACAGAGCCTTTGATATTACGGTTGAGAGAGGGACCTTTTTCGATTTCAATGCTACTGATTAAGTTCGGATCAATGTAGTTGCGGTTATTGGCACCATTGTAACCACGACCTACGGTGATGGCCTGTTCCGTACCGTCAATGGTGACGGGAATACGCCCTTGTCCCTGAATGCCCCGGATATTGATATCCAAAGCACCACTATTACGCGCGTCACCGCTGTATACGCCAACGGCTCCCTTAATTAAATCGGCGGGAGATGTGCCCTTGTAGCGTTCTATTTCCTTTTTGCCGATATAAATATTGGAGATATCTCTGTCATAGACGGCATCATATCCGGCCTTATCTTTATCACTGGTATCGGTGACACTAATTTTACCTAAATCGGTCTTATTGCTCGGGGATGTGGCGGTCGATTTAGATTCGGCAAACAAGGGCGATGCTGCCAGTGAAAATGCCAGTGACAGTGCGATTGTGATGGGGGTTAGTTGGGTTTTGACTCGGTATACCATTGTTATCCCTGCCTCGATTCTTGGTTATCATCACGCAAATAAAAAATCATAACTATTTGATTAAAAATACTTCTCCAGCCTAATCAGCACTTCATTTTTGTTATAGCTGTATAACCAATCCACATTGCTGTGATTACGTCGGTGGCGGAAAGTAAGGGAAGGCGTCATGCCCAGTATTTCAGCAGCGGGCACTTTGATAACCGCTGTGTAAATCTGTTCAGTATCCTGACGTGTGGCGTTCAGCATCGGGGTGTAAGCACCAAAGCGCCGCTCTTTCAACGTGGCAAACAGTGAGCCAGTGATGCCGGAATAGAGTTCCCCGGCGATCCCTGCCCGAATTCCCCATTGCTGATAGCTGTCTTCGGGATAATGGTCGTTGTTTCGGTACAGCCAGTCACCGCCCCCAAACAGGACAACGTTTTTGTTAATGGCATGGGATAACGTGAGGTAGGTTGAAGAAAGTTCGCCATCTTTTCTGCGGTAACGTTGCTCCTGATGCCGCAGTTGTTTATGTTCAAGCTCAATATTCAAGGCAGTCTTATTAGTGAATGCCCATCTCCACTCTGTTTTAGCCCCGATGGCGCGGTAACTGGTGTCATCCGCCCGTTGTTTATATTCAAACAGGGTCCCAAGGGAGAAATCGTGATTTCTGTTTTTAAAGTTATATCCACCGACCAGCAGGAATGTATTCTCGTTTCCATCGTGGTAATTGCGGTAGTTTTCACCATACATCAGACTTCGGCCAAAAATACCGTGATGGCCGGAAAGCTGGTAACGTCGGCTTAACGTTGCATCGTAAGACATTCCCCATGCTTTGATCGCTTTGGGAACTTGCTTCTTATTTATGCATCTGCCCAGATAGTAACTTAAGCAGATGGGGCCATGATTAGAGGACATATTGACGTTATCGTTATAGGCATAACCTGCCGAAAAAGAACCGCGCCAGCCTGTTCTCAGGTCTATCGCTGCCAGATAGCTGTTAATATTCTTCAGGACAGCGGCTGGTAACTGTTGTTTTTCATTTAACCCGGTAAATAGTTGCTCAGCTTCCCGATTTTTGTGATCTTCAAAATAGATACGGGCCAGTTCCAATTCGATACGGGGAAAGTCAGGTTGTTGATTCAGGACTTGTTGATAATGATAGGCGGCGAGATCTAAATCTTCCTCAAGGCGAGCCAGTCCGCCTAGGGCAAAATTCACCAGCATGACATCATGATCCGACAGTTTTTGGTAAGCCGCGAGAAAGCGCCTGACATCCGGCCATTGTCGATGGTTAATGGCGAGGAATAAAGCCTGACCTAGATCATTAATATTGTTCCCAACCTGAAAAGTCTGTCCGTTAATCACAATAAATGACGAGTTACTTCCAACAAAAATGGGATCTGGCGTAATTAGGTTGGTTTCATTTTCCTGTTGGTTATGTTGAGCATCCTGCCAGATTTCACGGGAAGTATCTTCATCGGCATAAACGGTCAGGGAAAGGCACAGAGCTATCAATGCCGCTGCTAATTTTGGCGTTGTTCTGTTGTCAGACATTGGAAAACCAACTTACAAAGCTCACGTTATGAGAAATAAAAACAGAGAACAGCACCAAAATGGCGCTGTTCTCTGAAAAATTAATGGTTACTGTTTAGAACCACCGAAAGCGGTATCCTTGGAGCTATCATCAGCAAATGTGGCATATCCAGCCAAGCTGGCAGCACTGTCACCAAAGAAGTGGCCTTGAGTTATTCCGTTAAGATCACCGGCATTGGCGCTACCTTGGAACTTAGCATCAGCGCCGATATTGGCATCAATATCTATCGTCATCGCAGTATTTTCCAGTGAACCAACCAGAGTTTTGTCACCAAAATCGGCGGTAAATGTACCTGACAGAGCATTGTCACCGCTGTATTGGTTAATACCTGTCACGGTGTAAGTTGCTGTACCGTCGGTTGGGATATTGGTAGTAATATCCTTGCCGGCATAATAAACAGTGTGGGTGCTATCCGATGCCTGACCTGTCTGAGACCATTCACCGAAATACACATCTGCATTGGCAACTTTGCTGAAATGGAATACGCCCATACCACTGTGAGAGCCGGGTGCTCCTGCCATTGAGATATTGTGGATGCCATTGCTGTCGGCAGGTGCCATGCGAGTCAAACCGGCAAAGCCAGTGATTTGACCGCCATAAACGGAACTAACACCAATGCCGGGTTCGCCACTTTTGCCGCCATGTGGGCCTGAACCTGGTTTAGTTTCACCAACCTTAATGTGTGGCGTTGTTTCATCTTGGCTCTGACCAAATCCTACTGCGGCCTGAGCTTGTGCCATAAACCCTAAAGCGCCTAAAGCGACGACTAATACATTTAACTTTTTCATCATTATCCTCGTTTGAAATGGGGGATCCCTTATTACCCAATCTAAAAAACGGCCTGATTTATTGCGCCGGAAAAAAGTACATCGTTCAAATGATAATGTAAATGATAATTATTACCATTTGTTATCTTTTTTGTGGGGTTTTTAGGTCGAATTTTGTGTTTAATGTATTGAATAATTTGATTTTTATTTGATTGTAACAAGCGTGGAATAATCTATATTTTTTGTTGAAAATGTGATGTAAGTAGATTTAATTACCTAATATTATTGTGGTATTAATAACATAATTAGTCTTCAAAAAATTACATTTATAATTAATTCCATGTGGAAATATAAATAATTACATTATTAATCTATTAATATTAAACATTTCATTTTTTAGTCGGTAAATACGTATTTCTTGTCGTGAAATATAAATTTTCATTTGTCTGTTTTACAAAGAAAAAGTTTAATAGGAAATTGATTATGGAAGCAAAAATTATTATTCAATCGGCCGAAGAGAGAACCGATTTAGAAGAGGCGATCAGTTTCCTCATCGGGCCTAACTGGCCTGTATTTATGAATAATGATGCTGTAGCTGCACAACACTGGCATAAATTATATGAATCTGATTTCAGTCGTTTTCAGAAATTTGCCATTCTGCAACAGGGGCAGGAAGAACGGCTGATTGGTCTGCTGAATTCAATCCCTTTTCCTTGGGAAAACGCTCCGTTAGATCAACTACCGGATGAAGGTTGGGATGCTGTATTACGAGCTGGAGGGGAAGCAAAAGGAAAGAAAAGAGCTAATATGGTGTCAGCGCTGTTTGTGACGGTTGATCCCGAATTCAGGGGTAAAAATGTCCCCGCTTTATTAATTAATAGCGTAAAACAGACGGCTCGGGATGAAGGACTGGAGGGGCTGGTTGTTCCCGTCAGGCCGAGTTTGAAAAGTCAGTACCCTCTGCAAGATTTTGTTGAATATTGTGGTTGGAAAAATGACAAAGGTGAGCCGTTTGATCCGTGGATTCGCACTCATTGGCGTTTAGGAGCAAAGGTAATCAAGCCTGCTCTCCGCTCTCTGGATATTTATGGCTCTGTGGAACAGTGGCAGGAGTGGACTGGCATGAAGTTTCCGCAAAGTGGGGAGTATATCATTCCGGGTGGTTTGGTTCCGTTGGTGGTGGATGCCGAAAAACAGATGGCCTACTACATTGAACCTAATCTGTGGATGTTGCATGACCTTGATTAATCGACCAAACGTTCTGAATGAGTAACATATGATTACTCATTCATCTTTCTGAGAGAGTAACGGATATGCTTATTCTTTTGTTGCGGAGATTGTAAGCTGTTCCCCTCTGGGTATAGGCTTGTTAGGAAACCAGTGTGAAAGAATAAACAACAGCCCAACGGAAGAGAGAGTGATAATAAATCCTTTTTCGTCAAATAGATCCATCGCTATCCCTGTCACTAAAGGGCCGGTAAGGCTGCCAACTCCCCAAACAATGCCAAATAAGGCGTTTATGGCAATTAGCATCTGCCCTGAATATTTTTTTCCTGCTCTTACCAAAGATAAAGTATAAATCCCTCCGCCGAATGCCCCCATTACGATGACATCAATCCATAAAAAAATGGAATTTACTGTAAATGGTAATGCTAATAAGGAAAGAGTGAAAATTACGCCGCAAATAATATGCATTCGTTTCAAATCAGTTTTATCTGCAAGCCATCCGATAGGAACCTGAAAAATAGCGTCTCCTAAAAAGATTAATGTTATCAGCGTAATGGTGATTTTTTCAGGTATCCCTAACGATAATCCATACAGCGGAAACATGGAGAGTGCGACGGCATCAAAAGAAGAGAAACAAATGACGCCAATGATAAGACAGGGGGCTGACATGATGAGTGGAAAGATTGGAAACCCCCTTTTTTCTTCTTCTGTTTGTGACGATATGGAGGCAGAAGGATTTATCAGTATAAGAGCAATGCAAAGGAGGGAAAGCATGGACAATAATATTGCCGGAATGAATGAAATTATGCCAAATAGAGAAATCAGTAATGGCCCGAGCAATTGACATCCGGTGAATGCCGAAGCGTACAGCCCCATCAGTGTTCCTTTGTATTTGTCAGTGGTATTGGCGCTGACCCAGGATTCTCCGACAACGACAATGACACCACAGGCAAAACCCATCAGAAATCGGGGAAGGGCAAGGTAATAGACCTGATTTAAATAAGTAGAAAATACAGTAGAAACTGTAAGTAATAGTAAGCTAAAGCTCAGTAACTTATTTAAGCTATATAAACGGCTCAGAGTGGGAATCACCATGGAAGAAATAAGCATTCCTACAGCAGGTAGCGCTGATATTATACCCAGTAGTGTTGAGGTTTGCTTTTGCCCTGCCAGCTTTAAACTGACCATTGGTAGTGTATATCCCATCGCCAATCCTACGAGAGATGCTCCTAATATGATGGATACCATATATGATTTATTAAAGCTGGCTGTCATTTTATCTCTTTACCTGTTATGTGGTTCGACTAAATATTGATATATATCCCTTTGTGGTAATGTACTCCCGTTAATTCTATCTCCATCATACCAAAGGCACGATGCAGCAGGTCCCTGTCCACCATACGGAAGATAACCATGTTCTTCCATATGTAAATCAGTATTAGTCAGTATACTTTCAGGTCGGTGTAACTTTTTATTTAATTGCTTACTGATATAATCACTCGTGCCAAATAAAGAAATATACATAGCATTGGCAGGATAATTTGGATTAGAAAAATAGTCAGTTAAATCTTGATCTTTTTGGTATTTTTGTAAAAAGAAAACCGGAGCAAAGAATTCTTTATAGTTACCACCAAGAGAAAGGGGTTTTTCAAAGATAGTCGGCTTTATCATACCATTTATCGGGTTTATTTCTCCCCCATAGGTACAATAATCTCGGTTAGCTTTAAATACAGAGGCAATTTTTAGACTGTGATCTATGTCGCTGTTAGGGCCAACTATATTATTATGATCAGAGTAAGGCCCTATTTTGTCTTTAATATCAATTAAATCGGAAATCAGCCTGCTCCTGAATAAGTCATATATATCATTATGTACCAATATCGAGTTGGGACCAGCACAATCTTGTCCCTGATTATAAAGCACCACTCGTTTGGCACTTTCAATCGCTATATTGATGTCCGCATCTTTTGAAATGACGAGTGGATTGTGTCCAGCCCCGTTTAAGATAAATAACGTATTTTTTCTAAAGTGCTTGCGAACTTTAACTGCATTTTCAGGTGTTCCGGTGAATATAACAGCATCAGTTATTTTTACCCTTTCACTTAAAAACAGTTCTTTATCTTCATAAGAGATTGAAAATGATTCAGATATTTTCGATATATCAATGATATTTTCAAATTTTTTATAATGAGGGTGCATCGCTGTAGGCGGACGGATGCAAACATTTTCAGCCATGAGAGATGGAATGAAACCAAAACATACGGATGCGTAAATTGGTTGGTTAAGTGGCAGGAATGAAGTGACACCATAGATGTATTTTTTGAAGTACTCTTTATTTTTTTCAATATTATCAAGAATATCTATTGAGCGACAAATTTCATCTTCAGTAACGATTTTACATTGATATTCTGAAAATGCATCAATCAGAGAGGTGCTATGTTTTCTCAGCTCAAAAGATAGGTCTTTACATTTTTTATTGACTTGTTCGAAATCAATATTTCCAAATAACTTTGTCATATTTTGTGTATTCTCATTATTTTTATTCATTACAATGAACGTCTCTGCCTTTTCGACTTTTTCGTTTGTTTTTTTATTATCAAGGTTCGCTTTTTTGGGATGGTCAAAGTATTCAATAATATTTTTTTTGTCATTTATCTTTATCCATGTTTTAATTCTGGGACCGAAAGTTTCCCCAAAAAACCCCCTATAGAGTAACTCCCATATTTGTGAGTTTTTTTTCTCAGGGAAAAACTCGCTGAAAGAATTAGTTATGAATTTGAAGATATCTTCATCAGATGAAAACTTTTCTTGTTTTATGTAATTAGATATAAAGGAGAAGTAATTTTCTTCTATAGTGGTTACTAATCCTTTATCATTATGTTTATTCGTTTTCAAATAATAATTGTAACTAGTGGTTATCTCGCTTTCAGTGATAATTTCTCCATTTCGTCTATATAAATCAAGAAACTTTCTTGCGGAGGTGATACAGGTCGGTTTTGATGCGTGTAATATCCTTGATATCTTTTTAAAAGATAATCGTTTTTTAATTTTTTTCGAGATATTTACTTGGTCATTGAGTCTTGGGGATTGTTCTATATGAAATTTAGTGGACTTTTTTGGAGATTTTGCTAAATGAACATGGATAGCTTCTTGTGTGAGAAGATTTTTAGCATCATTGAGTGAGAAACCATTGCCTTTTGATTTAGATATTTTTTTTCCTGAAGCATCAAGGAAAAGTCCGTATTTATAAAGGCGTGGAGTCGGTTTATTCAATGTGGTGAAAATCTGCCCAGCAACAGTGGCTGAATCTATCAGATCTTCACCATGCATCTCAAAATGAATATTTCTATATAACAAACGCATACTCCAATCCGCTTTCCATTGAAGTTTTGCTTTTCCATTGAATACTGAAATGGTTTGTTTTTGATCTAATATCTCTCCCTGATAAAGTTCCCGGAGCTCTACACCATATTCATATCCGGGTTTATTAACTATTTCATCTGATGGAATGTAATAAGTGATTTCACCCTTATCGGCGTTTATATCTGTAATAACAATGTGCTCAAGTATTTTTCCGCTCAGTTCAGAAATAGGCATTATAATATTATAGGTTCTTTGTCTTAAAAAACCGGTGGATTCCTTACATATCTTGTTTATTGTAGAAAAATTATTTAGGAATAACTTAATTGAATTATTATATTCGCCATTTTTATAGCACAGAGAGTTTCTTACTAATTTACAATCTACATTATACTCTTTTGTGAGTTTTAATAATCGGGACTCAGCCATTTCTGAAAATGAGGAATATATGCCAAAAGGATCTGGTGTTTTATTGATGGGTAGTCCTAAGTAGCTTTTTAATTTATCTGGGCTGGGTATATTTGATGGTATTTTTCTGAATGGATCTAAATCATCTGAAATGAGGTAAAAATTAACCTTTCTACCTAGCCTGATTAACTCTTTTTGAACTAGACTTGTGCGAATTATTTCACAAAGTGTTCCTATGTGAGGTATGCCAGTCGGTCCAAATCCAGCACTAATGTTAATTGGTTCTCCATCCGGGATGGATTTATTGATTTCTAATGCTTGCTTGGTGTACCACTTCATAAATAACTGGCCCCCTGTGTATTTTTATCATTAGTTTAAAATGATAATTATCATTTTAAACTATTTACCCTATTTAAATATTTCCATTGTTTATTTAAAATTATTATTAGACTTAAATAAAGGTGCGCTTATTTTTTTATCCAGTCAATATGCTGCGGTAGATTTTTATACAACCCTGTGTGATTGTTTGTTTTTGTTATTGTATGAGTCTATAAATGGCGTGTAATAACTCCGCTATACATGGTGTTATTTAATGTCTTGTTATACATAGAGTTGTGAGTGGTATAAAGTGTGGCGCTATTTTGGGGCGTACTCATGATATTATTTATGATTAATTTATTTTGCGATATATAACCTGAAATTTTAAAATGGTTATTAATTTGTAAAATAAATTTACTTTATTTCTTTAGTTGATATTTGACTGGGAATATAAAAAAAAGGGGGGTGAATTTTATAGGATCTTTCATCTAACGCAAATACTATATTATTAAGCAATCTATTTTTTGGATATATGCCGAGTCTTCAACCGGATTCTGGCTGGGGCTGTAAGGGAGTAGTCAACCTCAGTTAAAAATATTTCTCCAGTTGTATCTGTATTTCGTTTTTATCATAGCTGTACAGCCAGCCCACATTGCTGCGATTGTGTCGATGTTGGAAAGTCAGAGAGGGGGTCATGCCCAATATTTTGGCATTTGGAAATTTAATGGAAGCCGTATAGATCTGTTCATTATCTTGACGCTTGGCTCCCAATAATGCGCTGTAGGCTTCAAAGCGTTGTTGTCTCAGTGTGGCAATCAGTGAGCCTTTAATGCCGGGATAGAGCTGTCCGGCTATTCCGGCACTCACTCCCCATTGTTGATAACGGTCTGCGGGTTGTTGGTTGTCTCGATAGACCCAGTTACCTCCGCCAAACAGAACAATGTTGTTGCTGATGATATGCGATAAGCTGAAATAGGATGAATAAAGTTCACCGTCTTTAAAACTATAACTCTGCGGATAACTCAGTCGCTTATTTGTAAGTTCCACGTTTAGGAAGGTTTGAGCGGTCATTGCCCACTGTCCCTCGATTTTGGCACCGATGGCATGGTATTCGGTCTTTCCAGCTCTCTGTTTATATTCAAACAAGGGGCCAACGGATAAGTCGTGCTCCCTGCTTTTATAGCTATAGCCACTGACCAGCAGGAATGTATTTTCGTTTCCGTCGTGATAATGGGGATAATTCTTACCATAAATCAGGCCACGGCCAAAAATACCGTGATGGCCGATAAGTGAGTAACGCCGACTTAATGTCGCATTATATGTGCTTCCCGACTCTTTGATGGGTTTTGGCGCATTCCGCTCAATTATGCACTTTCCCTCCTTAGTAAGAAGGCAGATAGCTTTCTGATTTGTAGACATATTTATATTATCGTCATAGGCATAACCGAATGAGAATGAACTGTGCCAGCTATTTCTCAGGGGAAGCGCCTGAAGGTAACGATCAATATTCTGCAAAACTATTTCTGGTAACTGGTGCTGTTCTCTTAATCCATTAAATAACTGTTCGGCTTCCCGATTTTTGTGATCTTCAAAATAGACACGAGCCAGTTCCAGTTTTATGCGTGTGAAATTCGGTTTTTGACTGAGGATTTTTTGATAATGGGAGGCTGAGAGTGCCAAATTTCCTTCGATACGAGCCAGTCCACCTTTAGCAAAATCGACGAGTAACGGATCGTACTCAGGCATTTTTTGATAAGCCACCAGCAGGTGTTTAACGTTTGACCACTGTTGATAGTTAATAGCAAAGTACAGAGCTTTAGCCGTGTCTTTAAGATTGTTTTCGATCTTAAGTTGTTGTCCGTGACCCGTGGCGGCTGAAGTACCCTCTTTTGTCGGAATGGCATCAGATATAATCAGGCTGGCTTCATTTTTTTGTTGGTTTTCTTGTTGATTGTACTGTGTTTCCTGCCAAATTCTGTGGCCACTTTCTTCATGGGCATCAGCATAAACTGCCGCGGAGTAAAATAAGATCAGCGGTGCCATTAATAAGGGCATTAATAAGGTCGTTAATAATATAGATATAGACGTTCTTCTCTTGCCAGTCATAGCAGCAACACCCGATCACAAAGCCCCTATTATTGGCAATCCAATTAGGTATCAGACCGCAATAAGCAGGGCAAAGAAAGTGAAGAAGATAAGGAGGAAACAGTGCCAAAAATGACACTGTTTGCTGGAAAAATTAGCTATTACTGTTTAGAACCACCGAACGCGGTATCCTTGGGTCTGTCACTGTCAAATTTGGCATACCCAGCTACAGCGAAAGCAGAGTCACCATAGAATTTCCCATCCGTCTGTCCATTGATACTATCATTGGCTGTGGCTTTGCCTGAAAAACCGGCATCGTCATTTATATTGGCATCGAGATCTATCTTTAATGAGCCATTACTCAGTGTGCCGTCCAGTTTTTTGGTATCAAAGTTTGCGGTAAGTGTGCCATTAAGGAGGTTATTGCCGCTATATTGGCTAAGACCTTTTACCGTATAGGTCGCAGTACCACCGTTTGGCAGGTTGGTTGTAACGTCTTTGCCTGTATAAAAAACAGTATGTGTGACATCTGATTTATCGGGGGTCTTTTGTGCCCATTCACCGTAATATACTTCCGTACCGGGAACCTGACCGACATCAATATATTGATGCTCAATATCACCATAACCGTCTTCATATTTGGCACGATAGATGCCATTACTGTCGAGCGTAGTGAATTCTTTCAATTCATCGAAAGTGTAGAGATTATTTTTTAGTAGGTATAGAGAGATACCTATGGCGGGTTTACCATCTTTCTCGCCTAGTATAAGGTGTGGGTCAGTCTCTGATTGGCTTATGCCATACCCGACTTTTGCTTGAGCCTGTGCTATCAATCCAAAAATGCCTAATGTAGCGATTAATATATTGATCTTTTTCATTAGCAGCCTCACTGAGTATAAAGAGTATTTTATCCTGTCATAAAAACGTCCTGAACTTTCTAAGTGAAAAACCCCATGAAAAAAGTACATTGAATAAATAGTTGTGTAAATTAAAAGTAACTCTATTGTTTATAGTTTGTTAATTACGAAGATCTCTAAAATCAAGACAGTCATTTATTGAATGGAAAGTGTTTTTTTGTTGAGAGGGAGGGGATAGCGAATTTCTGGATGTTTTACTGCTTCAATTAATCCACTAATCGTTGTGGATGGGTATACACAGTTGCTCTTCCGGGTTTGGAAAATCCGATTAGTGTCAGGTTACATTTCTGTGCGACTTCGATAGCCAGTGAGGTGGCCGCAGAAACAGCAAATAAAATTTCCACGCCACAATTGGCTGATTTTTGTACCATTTCATAACTCGCGCGGCTGGAAACCAAGACTGCCCCTTGTTGCCAGCCCGTTATGGCCCGCATTCCCAACAACTTATCCAAGGCAACATGGCGACCAATATCTTCACAACCGCCAAGAAATGTCCCGTCAGAATTTATCCAGCCTGCCGCATGGGTACAGCCAGTAAGAGCACCGATTTCTTGGATATGCGGTAATTGGGCAAGCGCGGCATCAAGGTGAGAGAGTGAAAATGTTTGGGTGAAAGGTAAGGAGGGAATTGGGCGAAAGATTTCTGTCAGTTGCTCAGTACCGCAGATTCCGCAGCCAGTTCTGCCAGCCATATTGCGCCGGCGTTCTTTTAATCCCGCAAAACGGCGGCTGGAAAGTTCAATATGTAACTCAATACCACCGTGGCAACTGGTGATGGCATCAATACCCCGGATTTCCTGAGGGGAAGTGATGATCCCTTCTGATAATGAAAAACCGATGGCGAAATATTCCAGATCTTTAGGGCTGGCCATCATGACGACATGTGAAATATGGTTATAAACCAGTGCAATAGGCACTTCTTCTGCTACCCAGTCTGGTTTGGCGCTGTTCAGGTTATTTTTTTGTTTTACATTGATGTGAAAAGCGCCGCAGATACCCTCAATGGCTAACTGATTTCCTGACCTTGTGTTATCCATTAGATGAATTTCCCAGCAGATTAATTCATAATACTGCCAAACCTTATCAGGTAATTAATCAGATCACACGAATTAATAAAAAAGCAAATGCACCGACGTTTTTTCGTCAGAAGGTGTTTAAATGAGCAATGTGAGTGAGGAGATCCCCCATGCAAGTCAGCAGAAGGCAGTTCTTTAAGATCTGCGCTGGCGGTATGGCGGGTACGACGGTAGCCGCGCTGGGATTTGCACCAACCGCCGCGATTGCACAAACACGTAACTACAAATTGCTGCGTGCGCGTGAAACCCGAAATACCTGCACATACTGTTCTGTCGGTTGTGGATTGTTGATGTACAGCCTTGGCGATGGCGCCAAAAATGCCAAATCTACTATTTTCCATATTGAAGGTGACCCGGATCATCCTGTAAACCGTGGTGCCTTGTGTCCTAAAGGGGCTGGTCTGGTCGATTTTATTCACAGTAAAAATCGCCTGCACTATCCGGAATATCGGGCTCCGGGTTCCAGTCAATGGCAGCGCATAAGCTGGAATGACGCTTTCGATCGTATCGCGAGATTGATGAAACAAGATCGTGATGCCAATTTCATCAAAACTAACCAAGATGGCGTTACCGTTAACCGCTGGCTGACAACGGGGATGTTGTGTGCCTCCGCCGCCAGTAACGAAACAGGTTATTTATCACAAAAATTTAGTCGCGCTCTCGGCATGCTTGCCGTAGACAACCAGGCGCGTGTCTGACACGGACCAACGGTAGCAAGTCTTGCTCCAACATTTGGTCGCGGTGCGATGACCAACCACTGGGTGGATATTAAGAACGCGAATCTGATTGTCGTGATGGGCGGGAATGCCGCTGAGGCTCATCCTGTCGGTTTCCGCTGGGCGATAGAAGCCAAAATTCACAACAACGCCAAACTGATTGTGATCGATCCCCGTTTTACCCGTACAGCATCTGTAGCGGATTTCTACACGCCTATCCGTTCCGGTACGGATATTGCTTTTCTGTCAGGTGTGATTTTATACCTGATGACCAACGAAAAAATTAATCGTGAATATGTTGAGGCTTATACCAACGCCAGCCTGATAGTACGGGAAGATTTCTCGTTCGATGACGGTCTGTTCAGTGGTTATGATGCGGAAAATCGTCAATACGATAAAACGACATGGAACTACGAGCTGGATGAAAACGGTTTTGCCAAACGTGACAAGACGTTGAGCCATCCGCGTTGTGTCTGGAATCTGCTGAAAACTCACGTTAGTCGTTATACGCCGGATGTGGTTACCGATATCTGCGGTACGCCGAAGGAAGATTTCCTTAAGGTGTGCGAATATCTGGCCGAAACCAGCGCGAAAGATAAAACCACTTCTTTCCTGTATGCACTGGGCTGGACGCAGCACTCAGTCGGGGCACAAAATATCCGTACCATGGCGATGATCCAATTGCTGCTCGGTAATATGGGCATGGCTGGCGGAGGCATTAATGCGCTGCGGGGTCATTCCAATATACAGGGCCTGACGGATTTGGGGCTGCTGTCGCAGAGTCTGCCGGGCTATCTCTCCCTGCCATCGGAAAAACAAACTGATTTGCACACCTATTTGCAGGCAAATACGCCAAAATCCACTGTGCCGGGGCAGGTCAACTATTGGGGGAATTATCCGAAATTCTTTGTCAGCCTGATGAAGAGTTTCTATGGTGATCATGCTCGTAAAGAGAATGATTGGGGTTTTGATCTCCTGCCAAAATGGGACAAGCCTTACGATGTCCTGCAATATTTTGACATGATGTCGAAAGGGGAAGTGAACGGCTATATCTGTCAGGGTTTTAACCCAATAGCATCATTCCCGAATAAGAATAAAGTCGTCGCTGCTTTGTCAAAATTGAAGTTCTTGATTACGGTCGATCCGCTCAGTACCGAAACGGCTTCATTCTGGCAAAATCATGGCGAGTTCAACGATGTCGATCCTGCCTCTATTCAAACCGAAGTATTCCGGCTGCCATGCTGCTGTTTTGCAGAAGAGAATGGCTCGATAGTCAACTCCGCACGCTGGCTGCAATGGCACTGGAAAGGGGCTGATGCACCGGGGGAAGCGATTGGGGATGGCGAAATCCTGTCAGGTATCTTCAAGCGCCTGCGTGATCTGTACCGCGAAGAAGGGGGTGCGGCACCAGAACAAGTCCTGAACATGACATGGGATTACCTCGAACCTGATAACCCGAAACCAGAAGAAGTCGCACAGGAAAATAACGGGCTTGCTCTGGCTGATTTGCTGGATAGCAATGGCAATGTACTGGTGAGAAAAGGGCAGCAGTTATCGTCTTTTGCGCAATTGCGTGATGACGGTTCGACCGCCAGTGGTTGCTGGATTTTCGCCGGAAGCTGGACGCCGGAAGGGAACCAAATGGCGCGTCGTGATAACGCAGATCCCTCCGGCATCGGTAATACGCTGGGTTGGGCATGGGCATGGCCGCTGAACCGCCGCATTCTGTATAACCGTGCATCCGCTGATCCACAAGGCAATCCGTGGGATTTTAAACGGCAGTTAATCGCGTGGAATGGTGATAAATGGGACGGTGTGGATATTCCTGATTATAGCAACGCCGCTCCGGGAACTGATGTCGGGCCGTTTATCATGCAGCCTGAGGGCATGGGGCGCCTGTTTGCCATCGACAAAATGGCTGAAGGGCCATTCCCGGAACATTATGAGCCGTTTGAAACACCGCTGGACACGAATCCGCTGCATCCGAATGTGGTTTCCAATCCGGCTGCCCGTGTGTTCAGGAGCGATTTTGAGGCGATGGGTAAGGCCGATAAATTCCCTTACGTTGGCACCACTTATCGCCTGACCGAGCATTTCCACTTCTGGACAAAACACGCCTTGCTGAATGCGATTGCCCAGCCGGAGCAGTTTGTGGAAATGGGTGAACGATTGGCGGCAGAAAAAGGCATTAAACAGGGCGATACTGTTAAAGTCAGCTCCAATCGTGGCTATATCAAGGCCAAAGCGGTGGTGACTAAGCGTATTCGTACTTTGCATGTCCACGGTCGTGAAGTCGATACCATTGGTATTCCGATTCACTGGGGCTTTGAGGGCGCGGCGAAGAAAGGTTTCCTTGCGAATACCCTGACACCGTTTGTCGGTGATGCCAATACGCAGACACCGGAATTCAAGGCATTTTTGGTCAACGTGGAAAAGGTGTAAGGGAGAAAAATTATGTCATTGCAATCTCAGGACATTATTCGCCGCTCGGCCACCAATTCACTGACTCCCGCGCCCCGGGTGCGGGATCACCAGCAAGAAGTGGCAAAACTGATCGACGTGACGACCTGTATCGGCTGTAAAGCGTGTCAGGTGGCATGTTCGGAATGGAACGATATTCGGGATGAAATCGGGCATAACGTAGGTGTTTATGATAATCCGGCTGATTTGACGGCGAAGTCATGGACAGTCATGCGGTTTTCCGAAGTTGAAGAACACGGCAAGCTGGAATGGCTGATCCGCAAGGATGGCTGTATGCACTGTGCTGATCCGGGTTGCCTGAAAGCCTGCCCTGCGGAAGGCGCGATTATTCAGTACGCCAACGGTATTGTTGATTTTCAGTCAGAGCACTGCATTGGCTGCGGCTATTGCATCGCGGGCTGTCCATTTGACGTGCCGCGCATCAACAAAGAAGACAATCGTGCTTATAAATGTACGTTGTGTGTTGATCGCGTGGGTGTGGGACAAGAGCCGGCTTGTGTGAAAACCTGCCCGACGGGTGCGATTCATTTTGGCAGTAAGCAGGACATGAAAGCGCTGGCGGCAGAACGGGTTGAGGAACTGAAAGGGCGTGGTTATGACCATGCCGGTCTGTACGATCCCGAAGGTGTCGGCGGTACACATGTCATGTATGTGCTGCATCATGCCAACAAACCGCAGCTCTATCACGGCCTGCCGGAAAACCCGACCATCAGCCCGACCATTACATTCTGGAAAGGTATCTGGAAACCATTGGCTGCAATAGGCTTTGCCGCGACCTTTGCCGCGTCTATTTTCCATTATGTGGGGATTGGCCCGAACCGTGTTTCTAAAGAAGAGGAAGAGAATGCCCTTAAGGATCTTGATTCGGACAAGGTAAATCATGAGGAGGAGAAGAAAAAATGAAAAAACGTAACGATGTCATTATTCGCCATTCTCCGATTGAACGAATGAATCATTGGGCGGTTGTTATCTGTTTCCTGTTCACTGCCATCAGCGGATTGGGATTTTTCTTCCCATCCCTGAACTGGATGATGAATATCTTCGGGACACCGCAACTATCGCGGATACTGCATCCGTTTGCGGGTTCGGTGATGTTCTTCCTGTTCATCTTTATGTTTTTCAGATATTTCAAACATAACATGATCGACAAGGATGACATTGAGTGGGCGAAGAATATTCACAACGTACTGCGAAATGAAGAGGCCGGAGATACCGGACAGTACAATCTCGGTCAGAAAGGCATTTACTGGGCGGTGAGTGTCTGTCTGTTCCTGCTGCTGGTCAGCGGTATCATTATCTGGCGTCCGTATTTTGCTGAGTATTTTCCTATCCCGTTAATCCGGATTGCCTTATTGGTTCATTCACTGGCAGCGATTGGCCTGATTCTGACCATTATCGTCCATGCTTACGCGGCGTTTTGGGTGAAGGGTTCAGTACGCGCGATGGTGGAAGGCTGGGTCACACGCGGCTGGGCGAAGAAACACCATCCGCGCTGGTATCGTGAAATCGTGAAGCAAGAGCAACAAAACGGGCAACAAAAAGAGAAAGAGTGAATTTGGGGCAGGGGGTTTTTGATATATCCCGCTTTCAGTTAATTTAACTTATAAGTTAAATCATGACGATATAGAGTTTTGTCATTACCAGCAATGAACTAGCACTGAATAGGAAAGTTGAAAATGAAACCGGAGGCGGTGCTTTTCCTCCGGTTTTGCAAGATGTTATTAATTGAGTTAGTGATTAAACAGTGCCTTGAGCCTATCGTTAGCCTGCTGTTTATCAAAAGGTTTTGGCTGTTCATCCGGCGATAATCCCGCCCATTCTAGCTGCTCTTCTTCGTCTTCTGTCAGGACTTTCTTTTTCCGTAACTTGAGTAAATGGTTCCAACTCCAGATACCGCCGGAATCCTCAACCGGGCATATGCCATTGCCGGCAGTGATTTCAGGCCGCTTAACATCTTTTTCAAGAACTTTCTCTACGGTTATCTGATGGAACCAATCATCACCGAAGTCATATTGATAATTGAGTTCATCCTCGGTTTCATGCAGAAATACGCCGACAGGCAATTGGTCATAATGCTCTTCCGGAATATCTATCCCATTGAGCTCAAAACGGAACAAGTGGGCATTTTCCCAACCCATCGCGCTTTGTATCACATAATGCAGTTCAGACAAGCTCATTTGGTTGCTGATCCGTATCCGGCGCCATACCGGAGGACTCGCTTCTAATAAACTGACTTTAATAACCAACCCTTGCTCTGGTATCTCAGCAGAGGCAGGATCTAATCCTGTAACAAATAATTCAAAACTGATTTCCGCCAAAGTATCAAATAAAGCAAATCTCTTGCGATTTAATGAAGGGTCGCTGAGTGTATGGGCCAAATCCAAATAATCATTGGTGAAGCGTGGTGCGTCTGATGGCTGTTTATATCGCTCAACGGCAGCAGAATAAGTCAGGCGTCCGGCAAACAATTCCCGGTTTGCGTAGTAGTAAAGCTTCAATAAGTCTCTTGGTTTTTTCGCTTTTAATAAGCATTCTTCCGGTGCAAACCAACTCAATATTAAGGGAGAACCCATCGTGAGACTCAGGCGATTCCGCTCTTGTCGTTTCGGGTCTTCCTGATAATCCAGCTTTTGGCTCCAGTGCTCAAGCTCAAATGTTTCTGGCTGTGTCCATTCAAAAGGCAATTGTGATAACCAATAAAGTGAGTAGAAATCGAGCGGCGTGTTTTTCTCTTGTTGCACCGACAGTATCCACGGCAAAATTTGTCCCAGCCAGTCCGGAGATACCGGATGAAAGTCAACTTCAGTGTCTAAGTGCGCAATCAGCTCAGCAATTGATTGTTCAGGGTCAAGGTTCAGCAAGGTTTCCCGGATGCCGGATTTAAAATCCAACATCATATTCATCTGATATACCCGCTCTTCCAGTGTGATCCTCAGCATCATACTGGCGCAATCATTGCCATCAACATGAGTGGCGTATAACTCATGTATTTCCGCCGTTGCCCGGACTTTATTGTGTGCCATCGCCCGTTTTTTCCAGCGCTTAAAACAAGGCTTAATTGAGTGGTGACGGTTGAATCGTGCGCACAGGTTTAAAAGTTGCAGGTAGGATAAATTCGTCCATGCAGAGGAAGGGCAATTATCCAACACTTGCGCACTGGCAAGCGCAATCGGCTCCTCAAAATATTGAGTCAGCAGAAGCAGTGCATCTATGCCCCATGAATAATGAGTGACTTCCGACAGCAAATGGGGAATAGCGTCAGGAGGTGCTACAGAAAACCCGTTTTCGAAAAATTCAATGAATTCGATGCCGGATTGCAGTTCAAACTGATCAAACAGTTGACCCAGTTTAGGCTGTTTCTGGGGAAAGGGCGTTATATTGGTGTCATCAGCATATTTGGGTTTATCCAGTAGCTGAGCGATATCAATTTTGATACTGAACTGATGTCTCTTTAATATCGATAAGCATAACAACACACACTCACTATTGAGCCAGAGGTTTTCTTGGGTATAAATCAGAATATGTTCAATGGTTTCTTCAAATTGCCGTTTGGTTTCTGGTGGTAACTTGTTTGTTGTTAATGCAAGCTCTGCTACCGCAATATCAACCCAAGTATTAACACTATCTCCTATCTCGTTCATCGTCTCTTCAGGTAGCGTTAACACTGAGGTGATCAATAGGAATATATTCTCTGGTTCGGTAAACCACTGCATTTGCTTTGGGGTTACGCTCCGATGTTTCTCAGGTTGTTGGGCATATTTTTCTATTGCAGCGAGTAATTTTTCAGATGTGAGTTTCATCATAAGCCTCTTCAGATACGGATAGTTCAATCAAGAAGAGTGCTGATGATTGTGCTGTTAAACTCACCCTTCCCCAGTCATGAATACTAACAGTCTAACCTGAATTTTGACATCTTCCCTCATTTTGCGACACTCATCTTAAGGTCAGATTTTTGCTGTGTCCGGATGAATGTGATGTCAGTAAACTTGCGTTGAATTTAAGTATCAACATAACAGGAAGGTTAAAGTAATGAGTATTCGCATTATTCCTAAAGAACAGTTAGGCAAAGAGCGTGTTAATGAAAGGGGAGCCGGTTTTATTCCTCCGTTGTTGTTTGCCAACCTGAACACCCTGTATCAACACCGTGCTGAGCGTCTGAGATCGCTGGCGACAAAAGATAATCCATTTTCCAGTTACCTGAATTTTGCCGCTGAAATTGTGCAGGCACAGCAAAAAGCGTTGTATGACAATCCGCTGAATGTGGAGTTGGATGAGATCTTTCTTCATTCCCGCCAAGAAAACCGTGCCCCATTGGACTGCAAAACGTTACCTCGGACTCTGCATTGGCAGAATATCCTGCATTCCCTGATTGCAGAATTGCAGCCCACCGTACCGGGGCATGTGAAACCAACCCTTGAAAATCTGGCGAAAAACTCAGAACAAGAGCTGGAAGAGATAGCCAGTGCATTGCTCAACAGTGAATTCAGCAAAGTCAGTCCTGATCAGGCCGTATTTGTCTGGGCAGCTTTGTCTGTTTATTGGACGCAAATGGCCAGTTTGATCCCCGGCAAAGCACGGGCGGAATATGGTGATCACCGCCAGTTTTGTCCGGTCTGCGGCAGTATGCCTGTTACCAGTGTTGTGCAAATCGGCACGAGTCAGGGTCTGCGTTATTTGCATTGTCATCTGTGTGAAAGTGAGTGGCATGTTGTGCGGATAAAATGCAGCAATTGTGAACAGACTCGTGACCTGAATTATTGGTCTTTAGAGAGCGAGCAAGCGGCAATTAAGGCAGAAAGTTGTGGTGATTGCGGAAGCTATCTGAAAATTCTTTATCAGGAAAAAGATCCGAATGTAGATGCAGTAGCGGATGATCTGGCATCGCTGATTCTGGATGCCAAAATGGAAGAAGAAGGCTTCGCCCGCAGCAGCCTGAATCCTTTCCTGTTTCCCAACGAATAAGTGACTAAAGGGGAAAGCGATGACACAAGTCATAAACTCGCTGTATCGTCAGTTACCCTCCATTGACAAATTACTGCGGGAACCCGGGATAACACCGCTGATTGAGCTGCACGGTCAGACGCGGGTAGTGGATATGTTGCGGGAAATGCAGGAACAGGCGCGGTTCAATATTCAGGAACATCAGTCTTTGCCAGAATGGAGTGGTAACTGGGTTGCCTCATTGCATCAACGGGTCAGACAAGATCAAACTTCAGCCCTGAAGCCTGTATTTAATTTGACTGGAACTGTCCTGCACACCAATCTGGGACGGGCATTGCTGGCAGAATCGGCGATTGATGCAGTCACTCAGGTGATGCGTTCGCCAGTGACGTTGGAGTATTCCCTTGATGGTGCAAATCGGGGGCATCGTGATCGCGCACTGGCTGATTTGCTGTGTGAGCTGACCGGGGCAGAAGATGCCTGTATCGTTAACAATAATGCCGCTGCGGTTTTGCTGGTATTGGCGACGGTAGCACAGGGAAAGCAGGTGATTGTTTCCCGTGGTGAGCTGGTGGAAATTGGCGGTGCATTCCGTATTCCTGATGTTATGGTACAAGCGGGTTGTCGTCTGGTGGAAGTCGGTACGACCAACCGGACACATTTGAAAGATTATCAGCAGGCAATCAACCCGGAAACCGGTTTGCTGATGAAAGTACATGCCAGTAATTACAGCATTGAGGGCTTTACGGCTGAAGTATCGGGAGAGGCATTGGCGAAGCTGGGCATGGCATCTCAAATCCCGACGGCTATCGATCTCGGCAGTGGTGCGATGATAGATATGACGCAATATGGCTTGCCTGCGGAACCGATGCCTCGCGATTATCTGAACTACGGTATCGATCTGGTGACTTTCTCCGGCGATAAATTGTTGGGTGGCCCGCAAGCCGGGATTATTGTCGGCAGGAAACAGTGGATTGAGGCTATCCAGCGGCATCCCCTGAAACGGGCATTGCGGGCGGATAAAATGACATTGGCTGCACTTGAAGCAACATTGCGTCTTTATCAATATCCTGAACAACTCCGGCAGAAATTACCGACTCTGCGTTTGCTGACCCGCTCACAAGATGAAATCTATGACATGGCGCAGTGGTTGCTTCCCCGAATTCAGGCATATTACAGCGAAACGTTGATTGTGCGCGATGAACCTTGTTATTCCCAGATTGGTAGCGGTTCCTTGCCTGTCGATCGTCTGCCCAGCTGGGCGCTGACTTTTACTGCTATTGACGGGCGGGGCGGCACATTGGAAAAATTGGCTCACCAATGGCGCAATTTGAACAAGCCCGTGATTGGGCGTCTGTATGATGGGCGGCTATGGCTTGATCTACGCTGCCTTGAAGATGGAGATGCATTATTGCGGGCATTGTCGTTATAAATATTATGCTTATAAAGCAATGCCATTATAAAAAATCGTTGTTACAGAGATAGGCCCGATTACTATGATTTTTGCTACAGCAGGACATGTTGATCACGGGAAAACCAGTCTGATTAGGTCGATCACGGGTGTTGATACGACCCATTTGCCGGAAGAGAAAAAACGGGGCATGACTATCGATCTCGGCTATGCCTACTGGCCGCAACCGGATGGTTCTTCGGTGGGATTTGTTGATGTGCCGGGGCATGAGAAATTCTTGTCTAATATGTTGGCAGGGATTGGGGGGATTGAGCATATTCTACTGGTCGTGGCCTGCGATGATGGTGTGATGGCTCAGACGAAGGAACATCTGGCGATTTTGCATTTAATCGGGCGGCCTGATATCACGGTTGTGCTGACTAAAGCAGATGCTGTCGAGCAAACAAGGATCGAGGAAGTCCGGCAGCAAGTGACACAATTACTGGTATCGCAAGGCTGGCAGGCATCATCTCTGTTTGTGACAGCAACAACAACGGGGGAAGGGATTGCTCCACTCAGAAAATATTTACTGTCTATCCATCAAACCTGTCAAACCAGCCAGCCTGCTCAAAATCCGCAGCATGAAAAATTGAATCAACGTTTTCGCTTGGCTATCGATCGCGTTTTCACTGTGAAAGGGGCGGGATTGGTCGTCACGGGAACGGCGTTAGCGGGAAGTATCAACGTCGATGATACTTTGTGGCTGACCAGCAATGTCAAAGCAGTGAGAGTACGCGGACTGCATGCCCAGAATCAACCTGTCCAGCGCGCTCAGGCAGGTCAGCGGATAGCACTGAATATCGTTGGGGATATTAGCAAAGAACAAATTTCCCGTGGGGATTGGCTACTGTCACAAAAACCGTTGTTCGCGGCTGAAAAAATATTGGTAGAAATTGAAACTGATGAACCACTACAAAATTGGCAATCTCTCCACATTCACCATGCTGCCAGCCATATCACCGGAAGGATTTCATTACTGAATCCGCTGACAGATGTACCCATATTGGCTGAGTTGGTATTGGATCATCCTTTGTGGCTGGTAGAAAATGATCGCTTGATCCTGCGTGATATCAGTGCCAGAAGAACACTGGCGGGAGCACGGGTCATTAACTTAAATTCTCCGCGTCGGGGAAAACGTCAGCCGGAATTTCTTGCTTGGTTATCTCAATTGGCGCGTGCTGTTGGTCATACCGAAAACCTCACCTTACATTTACTGCGGGGTGCGTTGTCACTCAGCCACTTTGCATGGGCTCGTCAGCTAACTGAAAGTCATCTCAATAGTTTGTTGTCAGGGATGGGCATCATTCTCACTGAGAATTGGGCGTTGTCACAGCATAGCGCGGAAGTGGCAGAACAAAAATTATTGCAGACTTTAGCGGAATATCACGAAAAACACCCAGACCAACTGGGGGTAGGTAAAGCCCGCCTGAAAAGAATGACGTTGCCAACATTAGATGACACGCTGGTTTATACACTTATCAATCGATTACTTGAACAAAATGCCCTCAAGCAGACTCATGGTGGATTGCATTTACCTGAGCATGGACTGGCGTTTACTACAGAGCAGGCGAATCTGTGGTTAAAAGCAGAACCTTATTTTGACGCTGGGGTATGGTGGGTTCGTGATTTGGCAACGGAAACGGGAGAAGATGAAGAGACTATACGCGGCCTTTTGCGAACAGCAGCCCAATTGGGGCTTATTATCGCCATTATGCCTGATCGTTATTACCATCGTCACCGCATCCAGCAGTTTGCTGATGTGATCCGCAGATATTACCGGAATAACGGAGGAATAACGGCGATAGATTTTCGCAATGAGCTGGGTATCGGCCGAAAATTAGCAATCCAAATTCTGGAATACTTTGATCGCACCGGATTTACCCGCAGGAAATCAGATTTACACGTTTTACGGGATGAGGGTATGTTTTAGCGGTGTATTTTTCGGATAATGCAGATTGAACTCCTTTGGATAAGAAGTGTCTTCATTGGGCGAATTTGCTGTATATTTGATAACCCATGCTATTTTTAACTCGTGGGATCAAATTGAACTTATGTCTGGAATTCAATCAAATATGAAGAAAAAAGTATGAATAAAAAAATAATCTCGGAGATTTATTTTGGATTGCTGTTGATTGCTTCCTTGATATTGGTATTTGAAAAGGGGGGTGATATTTATCCTGCGCTGATTTCTGTCGGTGTGTTTGGCATCATTTTTGGTCTGCTTTTTTTAGTTTCAACACGCTGGCTATTTTCGGCAGTGTTGACTGGCACTGTATTTATCATCCTCAAATTCCTTAACCAGATAAAAGTTCATTACTACAAAGAACAACTGATGTTTTCTGATTTTAATGTCATTCTTGACCCTTCAAATCAGGAAACCCTGCAACATTATTGGTTGGCAGGTATCGCGGTAGCCGCGATGATTGTCTGGTTGATATTCAATATGATATTGAGTTGGCAAGCAGCGTCTTCTGTACGTGGTATCAAGTGGCGCATTGCCAGCATTGTTCTGATGGGCGCCGGTGTCTGGGGTATCCATCTGACGGTCAATGCCTATCATGTCCAGTGGCAGGAAGAACTGCCAAAAGGGCGGGGAACGATGACCAATATGGTCATGTCAGCCATGGATGCGCAATATCAGCCGCCGGAATTCGGTTCATCTGCTGATTATTTCTTGCAACAGGCGAAAAACGTGACGTTGCCTGAACCGCAGTCAGACGTGAAACCTGATGTAGTTGTGTTATTGCAAGAATCCACCGTCAATCCTCATATTTACCCATTACCCAACGACGTTAAATTGCCGGATCTTTATATGTTCCGGCGGGATGCAGGTGTCAGTGCCCAAAGTCCGCTCAGGGTACAAACCTTTGGTGGCGGAACCTGGCTATCTGAATTCTCTGTTTTAACGGGATTGAACACGGATGATTTCGGCTCACGCAAAAATGCAGTGTTTTACTTTGTCGTTGATCATCTGCGAAACAGCCTGTTTCGTGCGATGAAAGACAATGGCTATTACACCGTTGTCCTGACGCCATTTAATAAATCGGCTTACCATGCCGGACATGCCTACAAAACGCTGGGCGTTGACCGGATTATCCAGCCACAGGAATTGGGCTATCCGGCCAGTCGGGAGGAAAACCTATGGACGATCCCGACACAGGATATGCTGTCTTACGTGAAAACTATTCTGGCGCAAGAGACAGACAAGCCGATTTTTATTTTCTCCCTGACAATGTATGAACATGGCCCTTATGAAGAGAGCCACCATGATGACTATGGTTTGACCGGCAAGATCGAGAACTCAACATTAGTGGGCAAATTCAGTCATTACATGGAAAAAATCACCGCGTCTGATCCCGCCATCGAGGATTTTAGTGAGTTCGTTGCCAAACGTGATAAACCCACCGTTTTCCTCTATTTTGGTGATCACCAACCGAGTATCCACTTTGATCAGTATCACTCTCCGTTATCTGATCCTGCGCATCTGACTCAATTTACTCTGCGGGATAATTTGAAACAGGGAGCGCCTATTACAACGGGCAAGCTGACGGATATCTCTTTCCTCGGCGGAATGATTCTGGAGCGTACTCGTTTGTCAGCTCCGGCGTTTTATCAGGCCAATATGATTATGCGCCATTTGTGTGAGGGTGCTTTAAATGATTGTCAGGATAATGCGCTGGTAGAGAGCTATAAGCATTATATTTACCAGCAGTTAGATTCGGCGGGTAAGAAATAGCTTTATCCGCCGGAATTCCTCACTAATCCTTACTAATCCTCACTATTCCTCATCATCTCTTCAGTCAGCGGTGCAGGCTGACTGAAGGGTTATATCTATTTCCCCAATGAATTGAGATTTATTAGCCATCGATGATGGTGGACTATAACGGATTGTTTTTAGGCTAATTTAAATAATCAGTTAATGCTTTTGGTCAGTGGTGTGATGCGATAGGCGCATCGTCGATTACCACTGAGAATATATTCAGTTCTTTCCACATTGGCCTGTAGAATTTCTCTGAATAATTTCAGCTCTGTCCGGCAAAATTCCTGACATATTTTTGCAGCGGAACAGATCGGGCAATGGTTTTCAAAAAACAGAAAAGAGCCGTTTTCCTCAATACTATACTCAGCCATATAACCTTCTTGGCTGCGAATAGCTACCAGACGTTCCAACCGCTCTTGTAACCCTGTTGCGTTTTCCAGCGCTTTTTTATAGTTGGATAAAAGCTCTTTTTCGCGGCAGGTAATGATCACATCCATGGCTGTTTCGCCCAATTGATTGCGAATAATCGTAATCAGCTGAGTTGTCAGCTCTGCATGGGTATCTGGATATTGGGCGTGGCCTTGCTTAGTCAGATGCCAAAGCTGAATAGGCCTGCCAACTCCCCTTGTTTCTGATTTCGCCTCAACCAAGCCTTCTTTCGCCATTTTCACAAACTGTTGACGAGCCGCTTCACCTGTTGTTCCCAATAGTTTGCCGGCATCAGAGGCTTGTAATGCACCTTGAGTTTTCAGAAGCATTAATAACTTCTCACTCACTGTTTGCCCCGTGATTATGTTCTTTTCCAAGTCAGAACTTGACATATTATTGATCCCGACATTAATTTATTCCAAGATTTATCTTGTTTAATTTAGCGTAAGATTTTTCATAACTCAACCGGTGTTCAGGACAACAATCATGATAATGACTGAGGAAAGCCGCTGGCGGGATCTGTTTTCCAGCAAAAATGCGCCAAGTGCGATAGCACTTTCATTGGGTGTGGGATTAATGGCAATTAATACTTTAATTGCCATTACTATTTTGCCCTCTGTTGTAAACGATATCGGAGGATTGAATCTCTATGCCTGGAATACGACATTGTTTGTCGTGGCATCAATTATTGGTTCTATTCTTTCGGCAAGATTACTGAGTGTGTCAGGCGCGAGAAATGCTTACTTGGTTGCGGGATTAATCTTTTTCATCGGCAGTTTATTTTGTACTTTCGCACCGACGATGGAGGTGATGCTGATTGGAAGAACCATTCAGGGGCTCGGCGGTGGATTTCTGTTTGCACTTTCCTATTTGATGATTAACTTGGTATTTGAGCAATCACTCTGGACTCGTGCGATGGCCCTGATCTCGGGGGTGTGGGGAGTTGCAACCTTAATCGGGCCAGCGATAGGCGGTATTTTCGCTGAGATGAACGCATGGCGTTATGCATTTGGCATTATGGTGCCCATTATTTTGTTGTATATCGTATTTACTTACCTGATTTTGCCGAAAAAGCAGGAGCAGGATAAAACCAGAATCCCATTGCCGATTGTGCAACTGATCCTGCTATCGACTGCTGTGTTGGTGATATCAGCGGGAAGCTTATCCCAAGATGTTCGGATAAATATTATTGGCGTTGTTACATCCGTCGTCTTGGTGTCGTTGCTGATCATCTATGAACGTCGTACTTCAGCGAGATTATTGCCTGAAAATGCCCTGAGCCTGCGATCTCCCCATCTGGTCTTATTCCTCACCATATCGCTACTGGTGATAGGCTTGGCGTGTGACGTTTTCGTTCCCTATTTCCTGCAAATTCTGCATGGGCAATCACCTTTGGCCTCTGGTTATATGGTTGCAGCCGCAGCGATGGGTTGGACAGTAGGAGAAATGCTCAGTGCCAGTTGGCAAGGCGCAAAAATGCGATTTGCGATTGTGAGTGGCCCTGTTTTCATGCTGCTCGGCATGGTGCTGTTGCTGGTGATATTGCCATATCCATCGACAGGTGAATGGCAGATAGTATTGCCGCTCATTTTGGGGTTGGGAGTCTTTGGATTCGGCGTCGGTTTTGGCTGGCCTCATCTTTTGACCCGCATTTTGCAGGTTTCCAGTGATGCCGATAAAAGTATTGCCGGTTCGTCCATCACCACCGTTCAATTATTTTCCACCGCATTTGGTTCTGCGTTAGGCGGCATGATCGCCAATCTATTCGGATTTTATCAGCCGGGCGGAGTGGAAGGCGCGGCTTCCTCTTCCCACTGGTTACTTTTACTCTTTGCTATTGCGCCAATCTTGGCATTATTGACCGCATATAAATCAGCAAAAATTAAAGTGGGAAAATAAATCTATTATCAACGGTATTATCGTAAAAATAATGCCGTTTTCTTCATTACACGTCATGGAATATATCCATATACTATTGATGATTGATATTAGAAAAAAGAACTAAAGATATTTGATGTCAGTAATTTCCCCTATACCAAAGGATGGTTGTAGTGCCTGCCTAACACAACCGAGAAAAAATGACTCTTTGATCATAAAGTATTTTTTTATGCTGTTTTTATTGCTCATCGGAATGGGCAGTGTATCAGCCAAAGAGATAAAATCAGAAACAACAGCCGTTGATGTTCCTGCATTAAGCAAGCGAGTAACAGATATTGCCAAAGTTCTGACGAAAGAAGAGAACCAACGATTGACCCGTCAGATCAAAAAACTGCAATCTGAAAAAGAAGTACAGATAGCCGTTTTGATTATTCCGACTACGGGCAGTAATACCGTTGAAGAATTCGCTTCCCGTGTGTTTGATAGCAGTGGCAGAAGTAGCGGCGGTGGTGCGTCAGGCGATTGGTAATTTTTATATCAGTGGGGATTTATCCCCACTGATGATTTAACGTAGTTATCAACATACGTTCTGGTTACAGTATCCAACCCTTTTTATGGATACAATAATATCCATAATTTATATTTTTAAACTATAATGGATATTATTGTATCCATTTCGGGGATGATATGAGCCATTTTTTACTACTAGATGATGTTGATGTTCAACACGCTTTTGCTAAGCATCTTCGTCGCCTCCGTGAGCAAGCCAAGCTATCACGAGAGGCACTGGCTACGCGCAGCAGCGTACCTGCTGCGACCATCAAAAAATTTGAGCTTACCGGAAAAATATCTTTTCGCCAGCTATTGTTGCTCTGGCAAAGTCTGGATGATTTGCAGCGTCTTTTTGAACTCACACAAGAGCAGATCAACAATCCAGTCATGCCAACCTCAATTGAAGAGGTATTAAAATATGGTGTTTAAACCGATTCAAAAACTAGAGGTAATGCGCACTCTATCATCGGGTGAGCGTATACATGTTGGGGTGATGGCGCAAAACCGTCAGGGGGTGTTTTTTCAATATGATGCGCAATACCTTGAACAACACGGTAATTTGTCACCTTTTATACTGAAGGCGACAACAGAATTACAGATTGCACCAAAAACACCACATCAAGGTATTCATGGTGTATTCGGGGATTGTTTACCGGATGGATGGGGACTGTTATTACAGGATCGCGTTTTCCGCCAGCATGGTATTCTGCCAACCCAACTCACGGCAATGGATCGTTTAGCTTTTGTTGGTCACAGTGGTATTGGCGCATTATCGTTTGATCCGGTTTCTGATTTCGCTATTGAGCAAACGGATGACATTGATTTGGCAACGATGGGGCTTCAGGCACAGGCTTTATTTGATGGTCAGACAGACGAGGTGCTTGCCGCATTAGTTGCCGCCGGCAGTTCTGGTGGTGCCAGACCGAAAGCCCAAATTTATTTAGCACCGGATGATACAAAGCACTGCCGCACGAGAGCCAATCAAGGTGATCAAGCGTGGTTGATCAAATTTACTTCACAAAATCTACCATTAGGACATGAAGAAGGTTTGTGTGAAGCAGCCTATCTAACCTGAATTCCGTTTAAG